>JAPKHB010000020.1 GCA_026647295.1 Planctomycetota bacterium
GCTCGAGGAGGCGCTCGCGCTCTCCGTGCGCGACCTGGAGCACAAGGTGCGCAGCGCCCGGCCGGGCGAAGCCCCGCGCCGGCGCGGCCACACGCGTGGACTGCCCGAGGCGCGCTTCCCCGTCGGGGCCCGCGTGGATGCGCTGCAGCGCCGACAGTGGGAACTGGCCCACGAGCGCCTCGCGCGCATCGTGGACCGCGAGCCCAGCAGCCAGGAAGTGCTGGCCGAGGTGCTGGGCTTCTACCTGCGCCATGCGGAGAACGATCCCCCCGCCGGCCCCGGTTCGGAGCGTTCGGCCTACCAGGTGGTCATCCACGTCGATGCGCGCGGCGTGCCCCTGGGCCGGGCGGCCGGCGCAAGCCCGCCGCCCGCGCCCGCAACGGACGGGGCGCCAAACGCTGGGGACGTATCGGAGGCCGCCGACGCCCCGGGCGGCGCTGGCTTGCCCGAGCCCCGGTTGGACGCGCCCGAGACCCTCTCCGCGCTGCTCGCCGAGGTGCAACTTGACGCCGGGCTGGAGGCCGTCGGCGGGGAAAGCGAGCGGGCGCGGCTGCGCTGGGAAGCGGCGCTGTGCGATGCGGACTGCATGATCCTCGCGCCGGAGGCCGCGCCGCCGGAGGAGACGCCGCCCCCGGCCTCGGCTTCCGGTCCCTGCGCCTGTGGGACGTCTCGATGCGCTGCTCCGGAGGCCCGCGGCGCCCACGTGCGGCAGCGCACCCCGGTGGACATCAAGACCCCGGACTGGCTGCGCCGGCGCGTGCTCGCGCGGGACCATTACCGCTGCCGCTGCTGCAAGGCCCGCGGCACGCTGCAGGTGCACCACCGCAAGCACCGCGGCAAGGGGGGGCTCACCGTGGAGTCCAACCTGATCACCCTGTGTGCCCGCTGCCATGCGCTGGCCCACGCAGGGCTGCTCGTGCTCGAAGGCGAGGACGCGGCGACGATGGTCGTGCGCCTGGGGCCGGATGGCGCGGCCATCCGGGCATTCCTCGACCAGCAGGCGCTGCCAGCCTGGGATCCGCAGGCCGGCGCCCCGGTGAGCGGCGCCGGGCCGGGCGCGGGTCCCGGCGCCCCCGGCGCCCCCGGCGCCGGCGCCGCCGGACCGTTGAGCCCCGCGCTCGAGGACGTGCCTGAGCGGGTGGATGCCGAGTGGTGGCGCCGGCACCTGCCCGCGCTGGGCGCCAACCCCGACCGCACCATCGAACTGCGCGGCGGCGTTGCGCTCTGGGACCTGGTGCGCGAGCGGGGGGCGGACCCGTGGCCCGGGGCCGGGCCGCCGGCCACGGGGCCCGGGCCCCGGCCGCCGGCGACTCCGGCCGACGGAAACCCCGCAACGAACCGGGCTCTCCCGGTGGCGGACGTCCGCCATCCGGCCTTCGCCGGCCTGATCGGGCTCGGCCGGGTGTTGGACGTGCTGGAGGTTGCCGCACGCGACGCCAAGCAGCGCCAGGCCCCCTTCCCCCACACGCTCCTCCTGGGCCCTCCAGGTACCGGGAAGACGACCCTGGCCGAACGCGTGGCGCAGCGGGTGGGCGCGCGCCTTGAGCGGGCGACCGGCGCACTGCTCGGAGGCGCGGCCGACCTGCTCGGGCTGCTGGCCCGGTTGGAGCCCGGCGACGTGCTGTTCGTGGACGAGATCCACGCGCTCCCGCGCGGGGTGATGGAGGTGCTCTACCAGGCCATGTCGCAGGGTTTCGTGCCGGTGGTCCTGCGCCAGGGCGCCGCGCGGCGAGCCATCCAGGTGCAGGTCCATCCCTTCACGCTCCTGGCCACCACGACCGAGGCGGCGCGCCTTCCGGGGGCGCTCAAGGGACGTTTCGCCCTGTACGAAAGCCTCTCCTGGTACCCGCCGGGGGATCTCGAGGCGGTGGCCCTGGCCCACGCGCGCGCCGTAGGCCTCGGGCTGGACCTCGCGGGGGCGCAGGTGCTGGCGGCAGCCGCCCGCGGTACGCCGCGGGACGTGCGCCGACTGGTGGATCGCCTGCGCGCGGACCGGGTGGCCCACGGGTTGGCCCTCGGGGACCTGGGCGCTGCCGAGGCCGGGGCGGCCTTGCAGCGCTTGGGTTACGACGAGGCCGGACTGTGCCCGGACGAGCAACGCTACCTGGCCCTCCTGGCCGGGCAGGGCGAGCCGATGCCGATCACGCTCCTCGCGGCGGCGATGGGCCTGGACCGGCGGACCACGGAGTTGGAGGTGGACGTGCCGCTCCGGCGCCGGGGCTTGGTGCGCGTCACCCGCCGCGGGCGCGAACTCACCCTGGCCGGCCAGCGCCATGCGACCGCCGCCCGTCGGCCGTCCGCAGACGGCTAGCCGCGGAGCGCCTCGAGGGCGCGCCGCACCTCGACCTTGAGCACCTGCTTGCGCCACATGGCCAGGTGGTCGGTGTTGTCCAGCGGCTTGGCCCGTCGGCTCGCGGCCTGCGCGGCGGCCTCGACCGCCTCGTCGTCCAGCGCGCGCCCCTCCAACAGGGCACCGGCCTCCTCGCAAAGCACCGGGCGCGGACCGACCGCGTTGAGGACGATCCGGGCCTCGGCCACCCGGTCGCCCTCGTGGCGCAGGCGCACGGCGCAGGCGGCCACCGGGAAGTCGAACGCCCCCCGCCGGCGCACCTTGCGGTAGGTGCTGCGGGCGGTCCCCTGGTCGGGAATCTCCACCCCCGTGAGCAGCTCGTCGGGCCGCTTGGTGAGGTACTGGATGCCGTCCTCGCCAAAGAGGTCCAGGATCGGCAGCACGCGTTCGCCCGCGGGCCCGAGCAGGTGGACGCGGGCGTCCAACGCGATCAGCACGGGCACCGTGTCCGAGGAGTTGACCGCCCAGCAGATGCTGGACGAAGGCGCGGTCCAGCAGGTGTCGCCCTCGCACTTGAGGCAGAAGTGGATGGCGCGGCGCCACTCGTAGTTCTGGTTGTAGTAGTTGCAACGGGTGTCCAGGCACACGTTGCCCCCGAGGGTCCCCATGTTGCGCAAGACCGGCGTGCTGATCTGCGTCACCGCATGGTGCAGCGCGGGCAGGCGCTGCCGCAGGTCCGCGCGGCGCTCCAACGCGCGCAACGTGACCCCGGCCCCCAGCCGCACGAACCCCTCCAGCGCCACCTCCCGCAGCCCCTGGACCCGGGACAGGGAGACCAGCGTCGCCGGCAGTTGGTGGCGTCGCTTCATGTTCGGGAGCAGGTCGGTGCCGCCTGCCAGCACGGCGGCGCTCGGCCCCTCGCCCGCCAGGATGCGCACCACCTCGCCGGCGTCGCGGGGCGTGCGCCAGGCAAAGGTCGGCAGGCGCATCATGCGCGGGCTCCCGGGCGGGCCGCGGCCCGGGGGGGACGGGGGGCCGTCCCGTCGCCCCCCTCGGCCTCCGTCTTGACGCGCATGACCTCGCCGATGCGCAGGTCGGGGAAGCGCTTGGGGCCCACGCGGCGGTCGGGGGCGGCGAGCGCGCGCAGCACCTTGTCCGGGGTGATGGGCACCTCGTCCACCCGCACACCGACGGCGTCGTACACCGCGTTGGCCACGGCCGGCATGATGGGCAGCAGCGGCCCCTGGCCGACCTCCTTGGCCCCGAAGGGGGCGTTGGGGTCCGGGTCCTCGATCAGCCAGGTGGTGACCGGGGGCATCTCCTTCGTGGTCGGACTCTTGTACTCGAGCATCGAGGGGATCTTGTGCACACCGAACCGGTTGGGCCGGTAGGCCATCTCCTCCATCAGCGCCTCGCCGAGCCCCATGTACACGCTGCCCTCCACCTGGCCGATCACCGAGAGCCGGTGGATGCACTGCCCCACGTCGTGGGCGATCCAGACGTGCTCGGGCGTCACCACGCCCGTCTCCTCGTCCACGCTCACCTCGACGACCGCGGCGGTATACGAGTACGCCGGCGACGGCCCCACCCCCGCCCCGCGGTACCGCCCGGGCGTGGCGGGCGGCGTATACGAGCCCGCACAGGCGATGGTGCCCCCCTCGGCTTCGGCAAGGCCCACCGCCTCGGCGAAGGCCATCCCGCGCTCGGGATCCTGCACGTCGAAGACGCGCCGCTCGGCGAAGCGCAGGCGGTCCGCCGGCACGCCCAGGTGCCGGGCGGCGGCCCGGGCCACCGGCGCGCGCGCCCGCTCGGCGGCCTGGAAGGCCGCGTGGCCCACCATCATCGTGACCCGGCTCGAATAGGAGCCCAGGTCCACGGGGGTCAACTGCGTGTCGGCGACGTGCAGGCGGATGTCCAGGAGGTCCACGCCCAGGATCTCCGCCACCACCTGCGCGAGCACGGTGTCGCTGCCCTGCCCGATCTCGGTCTCGCCACACAGCACCGCCACCCCTCCGCCGCGGTCGAGTTGTACCGTCACGCCGCTGTGCGGCATCGCGTTCCAGTAGATGGGCAGACCCGCGCCACAGATGTAGGACGCACAGGCCAAGCCCACCCCACGGCCCCGCGGGAGCCGGCGGAACTTCTGCCGCCACCCGCTGCCCTCGACGACCTGACGGATGCACGCGCCCAACCCCATCGAACCCACCCTGAGCCAGTTGGCCGTCACGGCGTGCGGGGGCTGGAGGTGCGCAAGGCGCATCTCGGCGGGGTCGAGCCCCAGCGCCTCGGCGGCCTTGTCGATCTGGACCTCCAGGCCGAAGCGGGGCTGGGGCGTGCCGTGGCCGCGCTTGGGTCCGCAGGGCGCCTTGTTGGTGAAGCAGCGCACGCCGTCGAAGCGGTAGGCCGGCACCTGGTAGGTCACCGTCTGGAGCGCCCCGGTGTAGTAGGTGCTCGCCACCCCGTAGGAGCCATAGGCGCCGCCGTCCAGAAGCGTCTGGAAGTGCATCGCCGTGATCCCGCCGTCGCGGCGAAAGCCGGTGCGCGACCGCATCAGGACCGGGTGGCGTCCGCGGTGGCAGTAGAACACCTCCTCGCGCGTGAGCGCGATCTTCACGGGCCGCCCGCTCATCAGGGCCAGCTTGGCCACCACGATCTCGTGGTTGAAGGGGTCGCTCTTGCCCCCGAACCCGCCTCCGTTCGGACAGGCGATGACGCGGACCCGGCTGGGCGGCATCTCGAGCACCTTGGAGAGCGCACGGTGCAGGTAGTGCGGCGTCTGCGTGGAGGACCAGATCGTCAGCCGACCGTCGGGCTCGCGCACCGCCAGCGCGGCGTGCTGTTCCATCGGCAGGTGCGTGTTGCCCTGGAAGAAGAACAGGTCGTCGAGCACGAGGTCGGCGTCCGCCAGGCCCTCCTCGACCGCGCCGAACTGCATCGCGATCCGCTTGTGCACGTTGCCGTCGTCGCCGTGGTCGTGGAGCGGCTCCACCTCGTTCTTGAGCGCCTCGGCCGGGTCCTGGAGCACGGGCAGCGGCTCGTACTCGACGCGGATCGCCTTGAGGGCCTCGAAAGCCGTGTCCTCGTCGCAGGCGGCCACGGCCGCGATCGGATCGCCCACGAAGCGCACCTTGTCGCGGCACAGCGCGTGCTCGTCCTGCGAGACCGGCAGGATCCCGAAGGGGATCGGCAGCGCCTCCCCCGTCAGCACCGCCACGACCCCGGGCAGGGCGAGCGCCGGGGCGGCGTCCACCGCGAGCAGGCGGGCGTGGGCGACCTCCGAACGCAGCAGCTTGCAGTGCAGCATCCGGGGCAGCGAAAGGTCGTCCGCGAAGCGCGTCTCCCCGGTCACCTTGGCCAGCGCGTCCACCCGGACCGGCGAGGCGCCGACGACGCGATAGCCCTCGGCGAGCTGGTCGAGCAGCCCCCGCCGCTCGGGCGTCGGCGTCCCGTCGTCCGCGCCGTGGCGGCGGTCAACCCCCATGGCGGCCCTCCGCGGCCGCGCCCTCGGCGCGGCGCTGCGCGGCCCGTTCGACCGCCTCGTAGATCTTCAGGTAGCCGGTGCAACGGCACAGGTTCCCGGACAGTTCCTCGACGAGTTGCGCGCGGGTCGGCCGGGGCTCGCGCGCGAGCACGTGCTCCGCCACCAGCAGGAAGCCGGGGGTGCAATAGCCGCACTGGGCCGCCCCCAGTTCCGCAAAGGCCCGCTGCAGGTCGCTCGGGCCCTCGGGGCCCGCCAGCCCCTCGACGGTGCGGATCTCGCGCCCTTCGCACTCCAGCCCGAGCACGAGACAGGAAAGGACGGGCTCGCCGTCGAGCAGCACGGTGCAGGTGCCGCACTCGCCGAGTTCGCAGCCGTGTTTGGTGCCCGTGAGGCCCAGGTCCTCCCGGAGCACCTCGAGCAGCGTGCGGTGCGGCCGGAACGCGACCGTGACGCTCTCGCCGTTCACGCGCCAGGTGGCCTGGACCCTGCGGGCCGTCGGACCCGCGGCTTGCTCGCTCATGGATCGCCTCCGGGGGTCGGTCGCCCGGGCGCCCCCGCCTAGCGGGGGGCCGGGACCCCCATCTGGAAGGAGGCCACGAAGGCCTCGAACACGCGCCGTCCCTTGGCGTCGCTTCCCTTGGGCATCGAGGCCCGCAGCCGGAACAGTTCGCCCGACCCGCGCTTCACGATCGCGATGAGGATCGTCTGGTCCTTCCCGCCGACCGCCGCCTGGGCCGTCACGAGCCGCGCCTGCTTGCCGAAGACCTCGATCGTGGAGATGCGCGCCTCGCCCCCACCCGCCTGGTAGTGGTCGACGAGGCGGGCGGCGTCGTCGGCCGCGTCGCCCTCGAAGGCCAGGTGGTACACGCCCAGGTCCGGGTCGTCGGCCCCGATGCCCTCGAATTGCACGACGTGGCTCGACCGGGCCGGCACGATGACGCCGTAGTTGCTCGGGTAGCGGCAGGAGAAGAGCACCTCATTGTTGCGGTACGCGCCCTCACCCACGGGCCCGGAGGCCTGGGCCTCCGCGCCCTCGAAGGCGAACGACTCGCGCAGGGCGTCGATGCGGGCGGTGATCCGGGACCAATGCGTGCTCTGCGCGGTGGCGTAGAGCATGTATTCGTAGCCCGGGCCGAGGAAGTAGGTGGCGTTCACGCGGTAGGTGACCGGCGGCGGCGGGATGCGCGGAGCGGGGTCGCCCTCCTTGGGCTCGGACTTCACCGTGAACGTGGCGTCCACGATCACGAGCGGCACGGGGCGCGCCGGGGGCGCCGAGGGCACGCGCCGCATGGCGGTCACCTGCAGGCGCGGGTTCTGCGCCCAGTCCCGGCGCACGGCGCCCTCCAGGTCCTCGACGCTGGCGGCGCTGCGCGAGCGGGCGCTCAAGACGGCCTCGCTCCCGGTGACCGGATCCCAGAAGGTCGCCAGGCGCTTCCACACCGTGGGCGTGCCGGCCTCCGCCGAGAGCTTCCAGCCCTCGGGCACCTTGGCGCTCACGCCCAGCGCCTCGTTACGGAAGCGCCCGGCCGGGGCGGCCTCCTCCGGGGCGGCCCGGGCGGGCTCGGGCGCTAGGAGCCCCAGGACGGGCACGAGAAGGGCCAGGCACGCCACCCGAAGGCGGCAACGGGCGGAAGGGGTGCGCATCGCGACCTCCGACGGTCGGGTCCGGCCAGCAAGGTACCCGGGATCGGAGAAGATCCGGGCGGCCCGCCCGACCCCGGTAGGCTCACCCCCCGACCCATGCTCCCGGACCTGACCGTGCTCCTGGCCCTCCTGCTCGGGCTCTCGAGCCTGTTCGGGGCCCCGGCCGACCCCTGGCTCACGGTGCTGGGCACCGTCGGGTCCGTGGCGCTGGCGCTGCTGATGGCCCGGGCGACCTCCGTGCGCGGCCAGCTCGCCCTGGCCGAGGGGGGGGAGGCCGCCTTGGCCGAAGCGGCCCTGCGGTGGATCAGCACCTGGGCCCTGCTGGGCTGGTTCGGCTGCCTCTTCACCTTCGACTGGGGGGCGTGGGTGAACGCCTTCGTGCCCCGGACCCTGTGGCTGGGCCGCGTGGCGGTGCTGCTCCTGCCGGCGTTCGTGCTCTGGGGTGGGGCGTGGTGGCTGCGCGCCCCGCTGGAGGCCGGCCTGGCGCGCCGCCGCGGCGCCCTCACGCCGCCGCCGGTCGGCTGGCCGGCCGTCGTGCGGGGCCTTCGGCGCAACGCCGTCGCCTTCCTGCCGCTCTTCGTGATCCTCGGCGCGATCGAGGGCGTCTGGGTCCTCGGCGCCCTGGGCGTCGCGCCCCTGGCGGTGGCCGCGCGCTGGATCGAGGCGATGGAGTTGCTCAACCTGGGGGCCGTGATCGCGGTGGTGCTGCTCACGCTCCCGCTGGTCCCCTGGCTCATGGCCCGGATGCTGCGTGCCCGCCCCCTGCCTCCGGGGCGGCTGCGCGCGCTGCTCGAACGCGGCGCGGCATCGCTCGGCTTGCGGTACCGGGAGATCCTGCTCTGGCCGACGGGCGGGCGGGTCTACAACGCGATGGTCGTGGGCGTGACGAACCGCTCGCGCCGCATCTTCTTCACCGACGCCCTGCTCGGCGCCCTCTCCGAGGACGAGATCCTCGCCGTCTTCTTCCACGAGGCCGGCCACGCCCGGCGCCGCCACCTGGAACTCTACCTCCTGCTCTTCTTCGCCCTGGCGCTGCTCCTGCACGCGGCCAGCGGCCCGTTGGCCGCGCTGGGCATCCCGCCCTTCCTCGTGCTGGCCGCGCACCTCGCGCTGATCTGGTTCGTCCTCCTGGGCAGCGTCTCCCGGCGCTTTGAGCGCGAGGCGGACGTGTTCGGGGCGCGCCACGCCTCGTTCCTGGACCCCGAGGCCCCTCCCGTGCCCTACCCAGGCCTGCCCGTGCTGCTGCCGCGGGGCACGGCCCTCATGATGAGCGCGCTCGACCGCCTGCGGCACATCCTGGGGCCCATGCCGAGCCACCGCCACGGCACGCCGGAGTCCCGGATCGGCTTCCTGGCCTCGTTGGCGACCAACCCCGAGACCCGGTGGCGCTGGCGCCGCGAACTGCGGCGCCTGCGCGGCGCGATCGTCGCCACCGTCGCGGCGGCGCTGGTCGCGACGGCCCTGGTGCTTCCGGGCGAAGCGGCCGTGGCGCGGGCCCAGATCGCCCTCGACGACGGCCACGCGGCCTATGACCGGGCCTTTGACCTCGAGCACCCCCGGACGCACCCGGAGGCCGACCACCCCGTGGAGAACCCCGAGGCCCGCCGGCTCTGGGAGACGGCGCACGCGGCCTTCTCGCGCGCGGCGGCCGAACTGGCGGGGCAGCGCGGGGAGCGCGAGCGGCTCCTGCGGCTGGTGACGCTCGCCGACCGGGCCGACACCGCGCTCCACGGCCTGCGCGACGAGGAGCGGGCGCGCGCCGAGTTCACCGAGGTGCTCGCCTTCGCCGAGGGCCTTGACGCGGGCCACTCCCTGGTGGCCCAGGTCCGCTTCCAGGCGCTGATCGAATTGGGGCGCCTGGCCGCCTGGCGCCTGGGCCACGGCGGCGCGGAGGCCGCCGCCGCGCTGGCCGAGGCCGAGCGACGCCTCGCCGAGGCGCAGGACCTGCGCATCGTGCGCCTGGCCGACGACCCCGGGATCCCCCCCGGGCGCCGCTCCTGGATGCAGGAACGGGTCAACCTGCTGCGCGCGACCCTGCGCTACCGGCTGGCCGCACAGGACCCGGAGGCCGCGAGCGAGCGCCGGGTGGCCCGCACCCTCCTGGAGGAACTGGCCCGGGGCCCCCAGCCGGGCCCGGAGTGGGTGGAACTGCGCGACGACGCGCGCCGCGAACTGCGCCGCTGACCGCGGCCGGGGGGGTGGCGGCGCCCCGCGCATCCGGCTAGACTTCCCGCAACCTGCGTGGGGAGTTGCGCATGGACGGATCCGGGATCGGGCGCCGCGGCCTGCGCGCGGCGCGTTGGGTGGCGGGGCTCGCGGCGGCCCTCGCGGCGGCCCTTGCCGCGGGGCCAAGGGGCGCCCGCGCGGACCCCGAGGTGGCCCGCTTCCTGCTCGCCGAGGCGAAGAAGGCCATCGCGTTGCGCGAGCACGACGAGGCCGTCGCCCGGCTCGAGCGGGCCCGCACGGAGGATCCGGGGCTCGTGGAGGCGGCCTACCTCCTCGGGCAGGTGCACGAGAAGCGCAAGGACCCGGGGCAGGCGCTGGCGGCGTACCGGGCCTTTCGCGACGCCTGCCGCGAGCAGGAGCGCGCCGGGACGCTGGACAAGCGCGCCGCGGCCTGGCTCAAGAAGGCCGAGGCGCGCATCGCCGCGCTGGGCCGGGGGGAGCGCGAACTGGAGGCGCTCGCGTCCGCGTTCGGCGACCGCGTGCTCGCACGGCTCCGCCAGTGGAAGGAGTCCGAGCCGGACCTGGCCCTCCTCGCGCTCGAACAGTTCCTGCGGGCCGAGCCGGGCCACGCGGGCGCCGAGCGCCTGCGGGGCGAGTTGACCGACGGGGGCGACCTCGCCCTGCCCGCCGCGGCGCTCGATCCGCGGGACGTTCCGCTCCGGGGCCTGGAGCGGTGGGACGACATCCTGCGCCGGCGGGGCATCCCGAGCGGAGACGAGGTCAGCTACCAGCGCGGCGCGCTGCACATCGAGGACGACGGGGGCTCCTTGTTCTGGACCTCCCCCCGCACCCAGGGTCCCGAGACGTTCTTCTACGAGACCGACTTTCGCGTCACGAAGGAACTGGGCGCGGGGTGGCTCGTGGGCCTGGCCTTCGCCCGCGACCCCGACGCCGAGGCCCGGAGCGGGGCGTCCGAGTTCGTCGCGGCCTTCGCCCTCAAGCGCAAGGTCGTGCTGATGCGCGCGGCCGGAGGCCGGCACGTCGACGTCGCGGAGGCGGCGATCGACCCCATCGTCCCGTCCACCTGGCACCGGCTCGCGGTGGCCGTGAAGGACCGCAAGGTGCGCGTCTTCTTCGAGGGGCGCCAGGTCCTCAACTCGTCGATCCCGGGGCGGGACGGGCTGGCCGGGGAGGTCGGCCTCTTCCACCAGCGCTGCGTGGCCGACCTGCGGCTCCTGCGCCTGGGGACCGAGCGGTGAGCCCCGCCCGCTCCCCTGGCTCCCGGGTGCGCCGCGCGGGGCTCGCGGCGCTGCTCCTGGGGGGCCTCGTCGCGCTCCCGGCGGCGGCCGACGACGCCGAGGCGCTACGCCACACGATGGAGGGCGACCGCGCGCTCAAGGCCCGGCGCCTCACCGAGGCCGAGGGCCACTACCGGGCCGCGCTCACCGCAGAGGAGGGGTACCTGCCGGCCCGCCTGGGCCTGGGCGAGGCGCTCCTCGCCGCAGGGGACTCGAAGGCGGGGATCCAGGAACTGCGCCGGGTGTTGCGCGACGGCGAGGCCCGCGCCCCGGCGCCGGCGGGCTTCGCGCGCTGCCTCGCCGCGGCCCGGGCGCGCCTGCGGGAGGTGGATCCCGCGTACCAGGAATGGCACGCGCTCAAGGCCGGGCACGTCGCCGACCTGTGTGCGCTCGCCGAGCGGCACAAGGACCGCGACCCGGACCTTGCGCTGCGGGCGCTCGAGCGGGCCCTCGCGTTCGACCCGGACGACGAGCGGGCCCGCGGGCTCCTGGCGCGGCTGACCCGCGCCGGCGCACGGACCGAGTCGCTCTTCGACGGCCGGCAGGTCCGGGACTGGGACGGGGGCTCGGGCGCGAGCTGGTCCGTCCAGGACGGCGTCCTCGTCGGCACCGCGACGGACTTCGCCACCTTCGTCCGCGCCCAGACCCTGGCGGAGGGGGACTTCGACGTGGTCGTCGAGGCCCGGATCGAGGCGACCCACGGCGAGAACCCCTTCTTCGCCGTCCTGGGCGCGTGGACGGAGGAGTACCGGCACACGCGCTTCGGGCTGTTCCGCGGGGCCGTCGTCTGGCACGAGTTGCACGGCCAGGGCACGACGGACCGGCGCTTGGGCACGTTGGCGGGGCAGTTGCGCCCCGCCGTGGATCCCGGCCGGTGGAACACCTGGGAACTGCGCTACCGGGGGGCCGAGGTGGAACTGCGGCTCAACGGGCGCAAGGTCACGCACGGCCCGCGGCCCCCCGAACGCAGCCGGGGCTACACGGGCCTGCTCGTGCAGGAGTGCACCGCGCACGTTCGCCGCGTCGAGTTGATCTACCGCTGACCGGCCGCGCCGGGCCCGGCCGCCAGGGTGATGGTGCGGGCGCCGGCCCCGTCGGCCGCGTGCAACGTGAGTTGGGCCTTGCCCGAGCCAAAGCGCAGCGCGATCCACGGCCCCGCCGGCGGCGGGCGGTCCGGGCGCCCGGCGGCGTGCGCGCGCACGGCGGCCAGCCGCTCGGCCCGCGTCTGGCGGGCGCGGGCCGGGTCGGCCTGCGTCTCGCGCGCGAGTTGCTCGGCCAGCGGGTGGCGGGCGTCGGGATAGGGCCCGAGCGCGAGCAGGTCGCCAGCGCCCAGCCCGCGCGGCTCGTCCGACCCCACGTTCACCTCGACCTCGGCCACCGCCTCGCTGCGCTCGCCCCGCGCACGCCCCTCGACCACGACCCCCCGCGCCCGCGGCTCGACCAGGGCGATCTGGCCGTGGCCCACCGTCCCGCGCGTGCGCACCAACTGTTCCTCCAGGCCGGCGGAGTCCTCGACCGCGACGCGCAGCGCCACCGCGAACGGCCACCCGCTGCCAAAGCCCAGGCGCGCGCGCTCGGGGACCTCGAGCTCGACGCTCAAGGCGGCGCGTCCGTCGGCCCGGACGAGGGCGAGCCCTCCGAGGCTCCCCGGCCAGGTGACGGACAGGGTCGGCGCGCCCGCCTGCGGCCGGCGCTCGATCACGATCCACTCCGCGCCCAGGCGCCCGGCGTCGGGCCCGGCCCACCAGGCCCGGGCCTCCAGCCCCTCGTCGCTGCGCGCCACGGCCAGCGCACCGGGGAGCCGCGGCGGGAGGCCCTCCAGGCGCAGGGCGTCCCGCATCACCTCCAGGCGCAGGAGGCGCTCGGCCTCGATCCCGCTGCCGGCGGCGAGGCCCTCGAGTTCCTGGAGCAGGCGCTCGGGCAGCCGGTGGAGGCACTGGTCCACGTACAGGTCGAGGCGCTCCTCCAGGGCCGCGCGGGCCCCGCCGGGCCCGGATCCGCCCACGGTGGCGGCGAGGAGCGCCTCGCCCCAGGCCGCGTGCAGCGCGCGGATGCGGCCCGCGAGCAGGCGGCCCTGCCACCAGCCCATCTGGTACGGGCTGCCCTCCACCACGAGGTGGGCGGGGGTGCCGGGCGAACCGGCGGCGTGGAGCGCCCCGCGCCCCCCGGGCGGGCCCTCCCCGCACCCGCCGAGCAGCGCAAGGAACCCCGCCGCGAGCGCACCCAGGGCGCGGCGAACGGAGCGGGCCGGGGGGGGCGGGCGGATCGGGGAGGTGTGGGCCATGGGAGGCACGGCCGCTAGGATAGGCAGCGGCTCGGCCGAGGCTCACGCCAACCGTGGTCCGGAGCCCCATTGGATGCGCGGCGGACGCTTCCGCCGCCGCGTCCCGCGCGCCCGGCCGCCCCCCCCCGACGAACGCAGGAGTGCCCCCGCCCGTGGATCCGAGCCCCGCCCCCTCCGGCGCCGAGCGCATCCAGGACCTGGACATCGCCACGGAGTTGCGCCAGTCGTACCTCAAGTACGCGATGAGCGTCATCGTGGACCGGGCGCTGCCGGACGTGCGCGACGGGCTCAAGCCGAGCCAGCGCCGCATCCTCGTCGCGATGAACGACCTGAACCTCTCGCCGCGGCACAAGACGCTCAAGTGCGCCAAGGTCGTGGGCGAGACGATGGGCAACTACCACCCGCACGGCGACCAGGCCATCTACCCCACCCTGGTCCGGCTGGCCCAGCCCTTCAACATGAGCGTCCCGCTCATCCAGGGGCAGGGGAACTTCGGCAGCATCGACGGGGACCCCCCGGCGTCGATGCGGTACACGGAGTGCCGCATGACGACGGCGGCGGTGGAACTGCTGGACGACCTGGACAAGGAGACCGTCGACTTCCGCCCCAACTACGACGAGAGCCGCCAGGAGCCCACGGTGCTCCCCGGGCGCTTCCCCAACCTGCTGGTCAACGGCGGGGCGGGGATCGCCGTGGCCATGGCCTCGTCGATCCCGCCGCACAACCCGGGCGAGGTGGCGCGCGCGATCCTCAAGGTGCTGGACGACCCGGAGGTCACCACGGCGGGGCTGATGGAGGTGCTGCCGGGGCCGGACCTGCCCGGCGGCGCGCGCATCTGCGGCCGCCAGGCGATCTACGAGGCCTACCACACGGGCCGCGGCGTGCTGGAGATGCGCGCCCAATGCGAGATCCAGGAGGGCGAACGGGGCGCCTCGATCATCGTCACGCAGCTCCCGTACCAGGTGAACAAGAGCCTCCTCCTCAAGAAGATCGCCGACGCCGCCAAGAGCGACCGCATCGCGGGCATCGCGGACCTGCGCGACGAGTCCAGCAAGGACGTGCGCATCGTCATCCGGCTGAAGAAGGGCGAGGACCCCGACATCGTCCTCAACCAGCTCTACAAGTTCTCCCAGCTCCGCGACTCGTTGAGCGTGATCATGATCGCGCTGGTGGACGGCCGGCCCGTCCTGTGCGGCCTCAAGCGGTTGATCGAGGAGTACATCGCGCACCGCAAGGTGGTCATCGTCCGCCGGACGCAGTTCCTGCTGCGCCGCGCCGAGGAACGCAACCACATCGTGACCGGCCTGCTGCGGGCGCTCGACCTGATCGACGCGATCGTCGCGCTGATCCGGGGCTCGGCCGACCCGGCCGTGGCCAAGGCCGGGCTGATGGAGCGCTTCACCTTCTCCGCCCCCCAGGCCGACGCGATCCTCCAGATGCGGCTGCAGCGGCTCACGGGCCTCCAGCGCCAGGAGCTCGAGCAGGAGCACGCCCAACTCAACGAGCACATCGCCGACTGCAAGGACATCCTCGCGCGCGAGGCGCGGGTGCTCGCCATCATCCGCGCCGACATGGCCCTGATCCAGGAGCGTTACCCCGTCCCGCGCCGGACCCGCATCGAGGACGCCCAGGAGGACTTCAGCTCGCTCGACCTGGTCACCCCCGAGAACGTGGTGGTGACCTTGAGCGCCCAGGGCTACATCAAGCGCACGGAGCTCGGGGCCTACCGCACCCAGCAGCGGGGCGGCAAGGGCATCATCGGCGCCGAGTCCAAGGAGGGCGACTTCGTCGAGCACCTCCTCGTGGCCAACACCCACGACCTCCTGCTGTGCTTCACCGACGCGGGCAAGGTCTACAAGGAGTACGCCTTCAACCTGCCCGACCTGGGCCGCTACGCCCAGGGCCGCGCGCTGGTGAACTTCCTGGACGTGGGCGCGGGCGAGCGCGTCAACGCGTTGCTGCCGGTCCGCAGCCTGGACGACCCGCGCACCATCCTCTTCGTCACCCGCGCGGGGACGGTCAAGCGCACGCGGCTGGCCGACTTCCGCAACATCCACCGCGGCGGGATCATCGCGGTGGACCTGGCCGAGGGCGACCGGCTGATCCGCACGGCGCTGGTGGGCGAGGACGACGAGGTGGTCCTGGTCACGGCCCTGGGCATGGCGATCCGCTTCCCGGTCGGCCAGGTGCGCGCGATGGGCCGCCAGGCCCACGGCGTGAAGGGCATCAGCCTGCGCGAGGGCGATCGGGTCGTGGGCATGGCCGTCGTCGACGAGCGCGCGACGCTGCTCACCGTGTGCGAGGGCGGCTACGCCAAGCGTTCGTCCTTCGCCGACTACCGCCCCCAGGCCCGCGGCGGGCTCGGGCTGCGCAACCTCTCGCCCGAGGGCCTCAAGCGCAACGGCCCCGTGGCCGCGGCCCGCTCCGTGCAGGACGGCGACGAGATCATCCTCGTGACCGACGGCGGCAAGGCGATCCGCATGGAGGTCAACGAGGCGCAGTTCCGCGTCCTGGGGCGCGCGACGGCCGGCGTGAAGGCCATCGACCTGCCCGAGGGCGACCGGCTGGTGTCCATGGCGTGGATCCGGCCGGACCCGGCGGCTGCGCCCGCGCCGTAACACCCACCGGGGGCCTTGGGCCCGGACCGCGCGCCGCGGGCCGCCCAGCGGGGTCCCCGGCGGGCGGCGCCGGCGTTACAATCGTCCGGACCCAGGCCGACGAGGTGCGCCCATGCCCCTGCTCCCCGCCCCCCAGCCCCTGCTCCCCGCCGCCCCGCGCCCCGTTCCGGCCCGCCGGGCCGCGGCCGCGCTGGCGGCCCTCCTCCTCGCCCTGCCGCTCGCCGCCGGCGCGGAGGCGCCGAGCGAGGAGTTCGCGAGCCACGGCTTCCGGTGGACCCTGCCCTCGGAGGACTGGGAGTTCCTGCCCGTCTCCCAGGACGACGTGCGCTACGGCTGGATCGCCCGCGTGCGCTGCAAGGGGGCCCCCATCGAGGCCTTCGCCTACGTGGCCCCCCACAACGGCCTGGGTCTGGATGAGCGCATGGAGGAGGTCCGCCAGCAGGGGGCCGACGGCCTCGGGGACGTGGTGGCGAGCACGGTCAAGGCCAGCACCCTCTCGGGCGTCAAGGGGGCGGTGTTCGTGGCCCGGGTGAAGCGCGAGCAGACCCTCGGCCACTTCCGCACCTACGCGATCGCGAGCGGGGCGAACTTCTACCAGTTGATGATCCGGGCCTGGGACGGCGCGCACGAGACGCACCGCGACGAACTCAACGCCCTGCGCCGCGGCTACCGGCTGGCCAAGGGCGGCGGCGCCGAGGACGCCGACGAGGCCTTCGACGAGTTGCCGGCCTCGGCCGGCGCCGACGGCGAGGACGGCTCGGCCGACGCGGGCGCCTCGCGCGCCGCCGAGGGCGACACCTGGGGCCCCAACGGCCCCAAGCGCGAGGGCAACACGGTCATCCTGCCCAGCCACAACTTCGAGTGGACGCTGCCGGAGGGGAGCCCCTTCCGGTGGATCGGCGCCACGCCCGACGAGAAGTCCGAATCCGGCGAGTTCCTGATCGCCGCCGCCCAGGTGCCGCGCGAGAAGCAGGAGTTCGAGAAGGACACGCCGGACCACAACTTCTGTCGGATGATGCTCATCATCCCGTCGACGAACCCCGGCTTCCGCGTCGAGCAGTTCATCAAGCAGGGCGGGGCGCAGGACTTCCTCGAGCGCAACCGCTTCGTGACGAACGTCCGGGCCGCCGAGACCCGCACCAAGGACGACGTGAACTTCGGCAACTGGAAGGCCGGGTTCATCAAACTCGAAGGGCAGCATGCGCAGGGCGGCGCCATCACGGTGCTCATGTTCGTGGCGCAGCTGCGCGGCAAGGTCTACCTGGTCACCTGCCAGCTCGTCGGCCACACCGACGCCTACAAGCAGTTCGGCCCCATCATCGGCGAGGCCCTCGGCGGCATCCGCTTCCCCAACACGAAGGAGCCCATCCTTGGCCCCCTGATCGGCGCGATCCCCGAGTACTCGGCCCCGCGCGGCGAGGCCCTCGGCGAGGAACGCGAGTACGTCGGCCCCGGGTTCGTCTTTCACAAGCCCAAGGGGCTCGCGCGGGTCACCGTCCGGGACAGCATGAACCAGGAGGTGCGCCACGTGTGCGAGGGGCGCTCCGCCAACGAGGAGTCCTACGTCTACTTCGAGATCCGCAGCTTCAAGCTGAACATCCCCAACCGGCCGAACATCGATCCCGAGGAGGTCGTGAAGAAGCGCATCCAGGACTGGGAGGCGAACGCCGGCCCGGACGCCGCAACCGGGAAGAACGCCCGCGGCATCGCCTGGAAGAACGGCTCCTTCAACTCCGCCAAGGGCCTCACCTACGAGTTCACCGGGAGCCTGAACGGCCAGCCCTTCGTGGAGGAGGGTTGGGTCGTCCGCCACAAGAGCAACCTCTACTCCCTGCGGCTGCAGCTCGGCGGCCCCGAGGCGGCCAAGGACCTCAAGGACCAGGTGCGGGCCATCAAGAAGGGCCTGAAGTGGGTCAAGTGAGCCATGGGTGACCGTCGCCTCCTCGCCGCCGGCGTCCTCGCGCTGGCCCTGGTCCCGCTGGCGCCGCGCGCGGCGCGGGCCGACAAGACCTGGGACAGCCCCGCGCACAACGTCCAGCTCGACCTGCCCGACCGCTGGGAGTGGGATGCGGACGACCCGGCCTTCCGCAAGTACCACATCGTCCGCTCGGCGCGCTGGACCCTCGAGCGCCTGCGCGGGGGCAAGCCGGCCCAGGGCGAGGGGGCGCTCCTGCAACTCGCCGTGCGCGACCTGGCCGAGGCGCAGGAACCGTCCGCCCTCGCCGCCGACCCCAAGGTGCGGGAGTTCCTGACCCAGCGGATGACCTCCCACGGCGAGATCGAGGGCGAGGAGACGGCCATCGGGGTCCTCAACGACGAGGAGGCCCGCCACCCGGGCTGGGTGCTGCGCACCCAGGGCGAGGCGAGCAACCTCAAGGGCACCAAGGCCGCGTGCACGGGCGTGCTGGTCGTGACCCGGGCCAAGGGCAAGCTCTACCTCCTGCGCATGTACGCCTGGCCAGCCAGCGAATACGACGACGAGGGCGTGAAGGTGGAACTGGACTTCCTGGAGGGCCGCGCGCTGACCCTCCTGGACGTGAAGGAGGAGGGCGCCGCGGCCCCCAAGCCCCCCGACGGGGGCGAAAACGAGGGCGCGGAGGAACGGCCGGAAGAGGACCTCAAGGAGGAGGTGTTCGACAACCTGGCCCAGGGCTGGCGCCTCGTGAAGCACAAGAAGCTGCGCAGCGTCCCGGTGGAAGACGGCGAAGAGGACCTCGTGCTCAAGTTCGAGGACGCGGACTCGCACGGGGGCTACCAGGTCCTGTTCTACGCGATCCTCAACGGCAAGATCGTGGACGGCGTGCAACAGGCCCCTCCGGACCTGCGCAAGTGGATGACCACCGACTGGTGGAAGTACTTCCACATCCAGCACGAGAAGGGCGAGATCGCGACCTGGAAGTGGCCGCGACGCACGGCGCGCAAGACCTTCGTGACGTTCCCGGACTTCGCCGACGAGGACGGGAAGGTCGTGATCTTCGAGGCCGACGAGAAGCGCGAGATCGACCCCAAGCCCAGCGACATGGAGAAGTGGAAGGCCGTCGAGAAGCCCCGCGTGGACAACATCGGCCCGCGCGGGAAGGCCTCGGAGGCGATGCGCGGGATCCTGATCGGCAACCGCGGCGGCCCGATCGGCGTGGAGACCGTGCTGCGCTACGCCTGGCGCTACCGCATGCACTCCTACCGCCTGCTGGTGAGCGTGTACGGCAAGGCGCCCCTGCGCTGGGGCGACGCCCTGCGGGAGACCCTCGAGTCGCTCGAGTTCGGGATCAAGGACTGAACGCCGCCGCGGACCCGGGGCGCGCGGACCGCGCCGACGCCGAGGCCGACGCCGACGCCCGCGGGCCGAGCGCCGTGCGGCTGCTCGGCGGGCAGGGCGGCGCGGGCCTGGGAGGCCGGCTGCGCACGGTCCCCGAGGACTTCCTCGTCGAGGAGATCCCCCTGCGTCCGCCGAGCGGGCGGGGCGAGTTCCTGCGCGTCCAGGTCGAAAAGCGCGCCATCTCCACCTTCGAGGTGCTGCTCTTCGTGAGCAAGGCGGCCAAGGTGAGCGAGCAACGCATCGGCTACGCGGGGCTCAAGGACTCGCAGGCCGTGGCGCGCCAGTACCTCACGCTGCCCAAGGTGCCCCCGGAGCGGATGCGCGGCCTCGGGCGCGACCGCTTCAAGGTGCTGGAGGTGGCGCGCACGGACCAGCCGCTGCGCATCGGTCACCTCAAGGGCAATCGCTTCACCATCCGCCTGCGGGGCGTACGCACCGACCGCGTCTTGGCGGCGCGCCGGATGCTCGAACGGCTGGTGCGGGACGGCCTGCCCAACGCCTACGGGGCCCAGCGCTTTGGCACGCGCGGCGACGGCCACGCGCTGGGCCGCGCGATCGTCCTGGAGGACTGGCGCGGCTTCGTGGACCAGTTGCTCGGCCGCCCCCACCCCGCCGAGCACAACCCCGAGGTCCGGGCCGCCCGCGCGGCCTACGACCGGGGCGACCTGGACGAGGCCTTCCAGCGCTTCCCGGTGCGCCACCGCCCCGAGAAGAAGGCCCTGGCGGGGCTGCGCCGGGGGCTGCCCCCCCGCGCCGTGTACGCCTCCCTCGGCGAGGGGCCGCGGCGCATCTGGGTCTCGGCCTGGCAGAGCTACCTCTTCAACCGGGTGCTGGACGCCCGGATCGCCGCCGGGACGCAGGGCCGGCTGCTCACGGGCGACGTGGCCTGGCTCACCCAAAGCGGCGCCTGCTACCCCGTGCGCGACGCCGCGGCGGAGGCCGCCCGGGCCGCCCGCTTCGAGGCCTCCCCCACCGGCCCGCTGGTCGGCCACGACCTCGTGCTGGCCACGGGCGAGCCCGGCGCGGTCGAACGCGCCGTGTTGGCGGCCGAGGGCGTGGACCCCGAGTCCTTCCGGGTGACGCACGTAAAGGCCCGGGGGCTGCGCCGCCCGCTGCGCGTCCCGGTGGAGGAGGCCTCGCTGGAGGAGGAACCCGGCGGGGCGGTGGTCGTGCGCTGCCTCCTGCCCTCGGGCTCCTTCGCCACGGTCCTCCTCGAACACCTGATGGCCCCCCCGGCGGGCAGCGTCTGCCGGGACGGGTAGGCTGGGCGGCGCATGCGCGTCCTGGCCATCCTCAACCAGAAGGGCGGCGTGGGGAAGACCACCACCGCCGTCAACCTCGGGGCCGCCCTGGTGGCGCGGGGCCGGCGGGTGCTGCTGGTCGACGCCGACCCGCAGGGCAACCTGACCGACCACCTGGGCGTCGACCCGGCGCGCATCGAGGAGAGCCTGTACGACGTGCTGCTGGAGGGCGTGCCGGCCCGGCAGGCGGTCGTTTCGACCGCCACGGCGGGGCTGGACGTGCTCCCCTCCCACGCCGACCTGGCCGCCGCCGAGCAGGAACTCGCCCCGGAACTCGGCCGCGAACTGCGGCTGCGCCGCGCGCTGCTCGGGCTCGGCCCCGACGCCTACGACTGGGTGCTCCTGGACTGCCCGCCCAGCCTGGGCCTGCTCTCGCTCAACGCCATGGCCGCCGCCGGGGCGGTCCTGATCACGCTCCAGACCGAGTACTTCGCGCTGCGGGGCCTCGGCCAGCTCGACCAGATCGTGCGCATGGTGCGGGAGCACGTGAACCCCGCGCTGGGCCTGCTGGGCATCCTGCCCACCCTGGTGAACCCGGTCACCAACCTCGCCCGCGAGGTGATCGACGAGGTCCGGACCCACTACGGGGAGGTGGTGTTCGCCACCCGCATCCGGCAGAACGTGCGCCTCGCCGAGGCGCCCGGCCACCAGACCCACATCTTCGCCTACGACCCCGCCTGCCCGGGCGCCGCCGACTACCGGGCGCTCGCCGAGGAGGTGCTCGCCCGCGCCGCGCAGGTGCCCGACCTCGTCCCCGAGGCGCCCCCCGCGCCCCCGCCCGCCGCACGCCTGCGCTTCGAACGCGTCCCGCGCACCCCACTGCCCGACCTGGTCGCCGAGGCGGTGCCCGAGGGCCCGCCCGGGACCCTGCCGGGCGCGCCGCCGGCCCGGTGAGCGCGCGCCCCGAACCGGCCCCCATCTCGCTGGTGTCCGGCGTGCGGCGCCTGGACGCGCGCCTGGAGCGTCCGGCGGGGGCGCCGCGCGCGGCCCTCGTCGTCGCCCACCCCCACCCGGCCCACGGCGGGCACATGGACCACCCCGTGGTCGCCTTCGCGGCCGAGACCGCGGCGGCGCTCGGGCTGCTCGCCCTGCGCTTTGACTTCGGCGGGGTGCGCGGCAGCGAGGGCGCGGTCGACGACCTCCCCGCGCACCTTGACGACTGGCGCGCGGCCGCCGCCGAGGCGGCGCGCCGGGCGCCCGGCGTCCCCCTCCTGGGCGCGGGCTTTTCCTACGGCGCGCGCTGCCTGGCCTGGCTGGTCGGGCCCGCGGCCCGGCCGCGCCTGGCGCTCCAGGGCCACCTGCTCCTGGCCCCCGCCACGCGCGTGCCGGCCACCCGCCGGGACTTCGGCGCGCTGCTCCTGGGCCGGCCGCTCTCCGAGGCCGCACGCGACGCCCAGGTGCTGGCCAACCTGGCGGCCCTGCCCCCGCCCGTCGAGGTGCTGGTGGGCTCAAAGGACGGGGTGGCCCCGCCCGCGGAACTGGCGGCCCACCTGCCCGCACACGCGCGGCTCACGGTGCTCGACGGGCTCAACCACTTCTTCCACCGCGGCCCGGGCGCGGGCGCGCCCGAGCGCGCCGCGCTCGGGCCGGCGCTCGAGGCGGCGCTCGGCCGCCTGCTCGCGGACCCGCCCGCGGATCAGGAGGGGCGTTCGATGCGCGTCACGCGCTCGCAGTAGCCGCAGCGAAAGCGCGGCGGGTCGGCGTCGGTGCGCTCGAACACGGTCTGGACCGACTCGCTGTTGGTGATGCACGTGGGGTTGGAGCAGGCCAGGATGCCCACGAGGCGCTGGGGCACGTCCAGCACCGTCTTCTCGGCGACCTCGCCGCCGCGCACGAGGCTCACCGTGATGTGGCGCCCCAGCAGCGCCAGCCGGTCGAGTTCGCTCTTGCACAGGAACAGGCCCTCGACGCGCAGGATGTCCTTGCGCCCGATGCGCGGGCTGGGCACGTTGATGCCCACGGTCACGGGACCCTCGCGGGGCAGGCCCAGGATGCGCATGGCCTCGCTGGCCGTGCCCACGGGCAGGTGGTCGATCACCGTCCCGTCCACCAGGCGGAAGTCGCCGGGCCGGCTCACGCGACGGCGCCCAACAGCAGGGCGAGCAGCGCCATCCGCACGGCGACGCCGTTGCGGGTCTGCTCGAAGTACAGGGCCCCGGGGTGCCCGTCCACCTCCGGGGCCACCTCGTTCACCCGCGGCAGGGGGTGCAGGATCTTCAGGCGCTCGCCGAAGGGCTCGAGCGCCTTGAGGTCCACCCGGTAGGCGTTGCGCACCCGCTCGTAGTCCATCGGGTCGGGGAAGCGCTC
>JAPKHB010000200.1 GCA_026647295.1 Planctomycetota bacterium
ATGGCTTCTAAACCCGGATGAGTCATCAATCCCTTTTTTTATAAGAGTTTGTGCAAGTTCTTTATTCTTAACAGACCAATTGCTCTTGGGCAAACGCCGGGTAAAATATTTTTTGTAAGAGTTATCATCAATGGACTGTATCTTTCCATCTATCCATCCATAACCCCTTGGCCGAGCTCATCAGCGCGTTGCCGCGCCAGATGTACCAGACGCGCGGCCAGTTCTCGGGTGCGTCCGGGTCCTCGACCGAGAACTTGAGGTCGCGCCCCTTCAGGCGCTCGACGACCGAGCGCACCACCGCGGCGTCGTCCGACGCCCCGGCCGCCCGGGCCGCGCGCACCATGTCGATCGGGTTCTCCGGGAACTGCGGGTAGAAGGGCAGCCAGCCGTTGCGCACGGCCTGCACCTGGATGTCCATGGTGTGGCCGCCGGCGATCGTCCCCTCGCGCGCGTTCTGCGGCACGGTGTGGTAGTCCGTGAACTCCTTCTCGTAGCGCCACTGGTCGGTGTGGACGTAGTGCCAGGAGGGGGCGTTCTGGAGCCGCGAGGCGGGGATCCAGTCCTTGGCGAAGGCGATGGCGCCCCACGACTCGCCGGGCGCGAGCTTCTCCTGCCCCACGTAGTGGGCCAGGCCGCCGCCGTTGACCCCCACGCAGCCGCAGAAGAGGAGGGCGTGGATGCCCGCCCGGTACATGAGGTTGGCGTGGTACCAGTGGTTGATGCCGGCCCCGATGATGATCAGGCACTTGCCCTGCGTGTGCTCGGCGGTGCGCCCCCACTCGCGGGCGAACTGGATCACGTCGTCGCGGCCGCGGCCCGTGTAGCGCTCGCTCCAGGCGGGGGTGTAGGGGGCGTCCGCGTCGTCGTAGTCGGCCGGGTAGGCCCCGGGCAGGCCGCGCGGCACGCCGTACTGGGCCATCAACAGGTCGTAGACGGTGGTGACGGTCACCTCGGCGCCGTCGGCCAGCCGCAGCCGGCGAACCGGGACGCCGCGGGCCAGCGTGCGGCCGGCGCCGAAGTCGTCCAGCTCGACGAGTTCGGTCGCCGCCGGCGCCGCGCCGGGGGCGGTGTCCAGGAAGGTGAGCACCGGGTCGATCGGGCTGTGGTCTTCCGGGTCCTCGAGCTTGAGGTTCCAGGCGCCCTTCGGGGTCTCCCAGCGGTGGCCGACCGAGCCCCCGGGCATCTTGGGGGCGTCGCTCGCCCGGTCCCACGTCAGGAACTTCCAGGCCGCGTTCTCGCTCGCCGCGTAGCGCTCGAGCCGACCCGCCCGCAGCAGTTGCCCCGGGCGCTTCACCCCGTTCTGCTCCACCACCTCGACCAGCAGCGGCCCGTCGGTGTAGCGCTTGGCGTAGTCCAGGAAGTACGGCACCTTGCGATCGTGGTGGTACTCCTTCAGCAGGATGTGGTTGACGGCCATCCACCAGGCGCCGTCCTGGCCGGCGTTGACGTTGATCCAGGTGTCGGCGTACTTCGCCACCTGGTTGAAGTCCGGGGCGAACACGTACATCTTGGTGCCGTTGTGGCGGGCCTCCGCCACGAAGTGCACGTCCGGCGTGCGTGTCATGTTGAGGTTCGAGCCCATGACGGCCACCAGCTTGGCGTGGTACCAGTCGGCGCTCTCGTTCACGTCGGTCTGTTCGCCCCACACCTCCGGGGAGGCGCTGGGCAGGTCGCAGTACCAGTCGTAGAAGGAGAGCGAGATGCCCCCCATCAACTGGAGCATGCGCGCGCCGGAGGCGTAGGAGAGCATCGACATCGCGGGGATCGGCGAGAAGCCGGCGATGCGGTCCGGCCCGTGGGCCTTGATCGTGTGGATGTTGGCCGCGGCCATCATCTCGAGCACGGTGTCCCAGTTCGTGCGCCGGAAGCCGCCCTTGCCCCGCGCCCGCTGCCAACGCGCGCGCCGCTCCGGGTCGCCCACCATCCAGGCCCAGGCCTCGACGGGGTCGGCGCACTCGGCGCGCGCCTGCTTCCACAGGTCGAGCAGCGCGCCGCGGGCGTACGGGTACTTGACGCGCAGCGGGCTGTAGAGGTACCAGGAGAATGAGATGCCCCGCTGGCAGCCGCGCGGCTCGTACGGCGGGATGCCGGCCTCGAGCTTGGGGTAGTCGAGCCCCTGCATCTCCCACGTGACGATGCCGTCCTTCACGTGGATCTGCCAGGTGCAGCCGCCGGTGCAGTTCACGCCGTGCGTCGAGCGCACGACCTTGTCGTACTGCCAGCGGTTGCGGTAGAACTCCTCCCAGCCCCGGGCGCGGGCGCCGACCTCGTCCTTGATCCAGGCGATCTGCGGGCCGCTGGAGCCCGCGGCGGCCGGGCCGTCCTTCGCCGATCCGTTCTTCGAGGCCATGGGTCAGGCTCCCTTCGGGGGGGACACGGCGGCGGCGCGCGCGCGGCGCGCGGCGACCGACGCGGACTCGACCAGGGGCCGGCGCACGGCGCTGAAGCGCCAGCGCCACAGGCGCCCGAACAGGAGCAGGCCCGCGACCGCCAGGGCGGCCCCCAGCAGCGCGAACACGAGGAGCTGGGGCCCCTGCTGCTCGCGGCGGTGGAGGGCGGCGTGCTCGAAGTAGGCCACCAGCGGCAGGATCTCGCCCTCGCCCAGCGGGTGGTTTCGGAACGTGGGCTGCATCACCAGCGTCGCGGGCGCGCTCAGCCAGTTGCCCAGTTTCTGCCGGTCCTGGTAGCGCTCGAAGACCTTCGTGAGGTCGGGGCCGAGCCGGCCGCCGCCCAGCCCCCCCAACCCGCCCACCGCGTGGCACGAGATGCAGGCGGCGCCGCCCGCCGCCAGCGTCCAGGGCAGGAGCGGGCTGTTGCGCAGCGCCGCGCCGGCGGCGCCGACCTCGCCACGCGCGCGCTCGCCCCGCGGTGGGAGCGACGCCCGGCGCCGATCGCGGCCGACCTGGAGGCGCTGCTGGCCGAAGTCCCCGCGCCCGAGGTGCGCGACCTGCTCCCGCCGGCGGAACTGCGCCGGCTGGCCGGCGCCGACCCGGAGGCCCTTTGGGCGCGGGCCACGCTCGGCCTGCCCGAGCCCTGGCTCACGGCCCACCCCGACTTCCTCGTGCGTCTTGCGGCCCCGGCCTTCGCCACGCGCCGCGAGGCCTTCGAGGCGGCCGCGAGCGCGGGGGGCAGCGTGCTCACGCCGGCGCTGGTGGCCCGCGGCCTGCGCGATCCGGCCGTGCTGCTGCGCGAGGCGGCCGCGCGCGCGGCGGGCCAGGCCGGCTTCCTCGCGCTGGCGCGCCTGGCCGCCGGGGACGCGCACGCCCGCGTCCGCGAAGCGGGGCTGCTGGCCCTGGCGCGCCTGGATCCCGCCGGCGCGCGGGCGCTGCTCTTCGAGCGCCTCGCGGGCGAGACCGAGCCGGGACCGCGCCGCGCCGCGGCGTTGGGCCTTTGGCACGCGGCCCCCGACGACCCGGCGGTGCTCGACGCGCTGCTCTCCACGCTGGCCGAGGAAGGACCTACGGTGCGCGAGCCGGTGGCGCGGGCGCTACGCGACGCGAGAGCGGCGCCCCTCGCCGAGGCCGTGGCCCGCGCCCTGGACCGGGCCTCGCGCCGGGTCAACCCCATCCCCGCGTTCCTGGTGCGCGTGACCACGCTCTACCACCGCGTGACGGGCCACGACCTGGGCTACCTGCCGGGGGCCCCGCCCGAGCGGCTGCGGGCGATGGCCCGGGCGGCCGAGGCCCACGCGGAGCGCGAGGCGCGCCAGGGCCCGAGCGGCCTGAGCGCCTCGCGGGGCGCGGCGCGGTGAGCGAGCCCCAAGGCGAGGACGCCCGGCTCGCCGGACCCCTGGCCGCGCTGTGGCGCAGCGCCGCCGTGCGCCTTGGCGCGGGCGAAGACGACGCCGCGATCGTGCGCGTGGGCGGGGAGGAGGTGGTGTTGACCACCGACGCGCTCGTGGACGGCGTGCACTTCGAACTCGAACGGGCGGGGCCCGAGGCCGTCGCGTGGAAGGCCCTGGCCGTCAACGTCTCGGACCTGGCGGCGATGGGCGCCGAGCCCCTGGCGTGCCTCGCGGCGGTGGTGCTGCCGCGCGAGGGCGGCGCCGCGCTGCTCGAGCCGTTGCTGCTCGGCCTGGATCGCGCGGCCCGCGCCCTGGGGTGCCCGCTCGTCGGCGGCGACACCAACGTCGGGCCCGGGCCGCTCACCCTCGCCCTGACGGCGCTCGGGCGGCTCGGGCCCGCGGGTGCGCTCACGCGCGCCGGCGCACGCGTCGGGGACCACTTGAGCGTGACCGGCCCGCTCGGGGGCTCGCGCGCCGGACGCCACCTGGCCGTACGCCCGCGCGTCGCCGCGGCGCGCGCCCTGCTCGCCACCGGGCTCGTGCACGCCGGGATGGACTTGAGCGACGGGCTCGCGCGCGACCTCCCGCGCCTGTGCCGGGCCTCAGGCGTGTGCGCGCGCATCGACGCGGCCCGGCTCCCCGTGCACCCCGACGCGCTCGCGCTCGGCGGCGACCCGGTCGCGCGGGCGCTCGGCGACGGCGAGGACTTCGAGTTGCTGGTCGCCCACGCGCCGCTTCCGCCGGGGACGCAGGCCGCGCTGGCCGGCGCGGGCGTCACGTTGATCGAGGTCGGGGAGGTGCGGCCACGCGAGGAGGGCCTGGGGCTCTTGCGCGACGGGCGGGTGGAGCCCCTGCCCGCGCTCGGCCACGACCACTTCCTGGGCGCCTGACCGCCCCCCGGGGCCGGGCGCCCGCCGCGAAGGGGTAGACTCGGCCCTCCATGGCCGAAGACCGGATCGTGTTCCGCGCGCCGCGAGCGGCTGACACCCTGGCCCTGGGGCGGGCGCTGGGGGTCGCGCTCGGGCCGTGGGTCGCGGAGGGCTTCGTCGTGGACCTGCGGGGGGACCTCGGCGCCGGGAAGACCGTGTTCGTCCGCGGGGTGGCCGCGGGCCTTGGGCTCGCTCCGGGCGAGAGCGTCGCGAGCCCCACCTTCACGCTCGCTCGCGACCACGCGGTCGAAGGCGGACGGCTCGCGCACCTGGACGCCTACCGCCTGGACGGAGCCGACGAGTTCTTCGCCGCCGGCCTGGACGAGTGCCTGGGGCCGGGGCAGGTCACCTGCGTCGAATGGGGCGAGCGGGTCACCGAGGCGCTGCCCGCCGAGCGGCTCGAGGTGGCGCTCGAACCGGAGGAGGGCGAGTGCGAGGAGCCGGGCGATCCGAACGGGCCGCAGGGGCCCCGGCGTCTCGAGGCCCGGGCGCACGGCGCGCGCGCCCGCGCCGTGCTGGCGCGCTGGCGCGCGCTCGCCGAACCCCGGGCCGCGACGCCATGAGGCGCTGGGGCTGGGCTCTGCTGCTCGCCGGCCTCGTCGGCGCGCCGCCGGGGCGCCCGGCGCACGCAGAAGATCCGCCCGGGCGGGTGCTGGCGCTGGGCGAAGACGACCTCGGCCTTGCGGGCGCGGTGCTCGTCGCCGCCGACGTGGCGCTGGAGGAGATGCCGCTGTTGGGGGCGGGCGCGCCGGTGCTCGCCACCGGCGACGCCGCGGGGGTGATCCGGCTGCCCCCGCGGGGGCCCGCGGCGACCGGGCGCTGGCTGGTCGTGGCCCCGGGACACGCGCCCGTGCTGGTGCCGGCCGGACCGGGACCCCATCTGCTCCGGTTGCCGCCGGCCCGGCCGAGCCGAGGCCGGCTGCGCGCGGCCGACCCGGAGGGGGCGCCGCCCGCGGGCCTCATCGTGGCCACGCCGCTGCCCGGCGAGGGCGAGGTGGCCCACGCGAGCCCGATCGACGCCGACGGCGGCTGGGAACTCCCGAACCTTCACGCGGGCCGCTACCGGCTCTGGCTGCGCCAGGGCGGGGGCCGTTGGCGGCCGCTCGGCACCCTGGCGGCCGGTGACCAGCGCTGGCGCCCGCCCGAAGCCGTGGGGGGCCTCGCCGGGGAACTGATCGAGGACACCGGCGGTCGCAGCCCACCGGCCGGGCGCGTCGGCCTCGCCCTCACGCGCCTGCCCCCCGACGGCGCCGAGGTGCGGGCGCACAGCGACGCCAAGGGCCGCTTCCATTTCCCGGCCCTGCGCCCGGGCGTGTGGGAGCTCACCATCGCCGACCCGGCCTGGGAACCTGTCGAAGGGGCGCCCCTGCGCTACGCCGTGGAAGCCGGGGCGGACACGGAGGGCCTCTCCGTGCTGCTGCGCCGCCGACGCTTCGTGACCGGGCGCGTCGAGGACGCCGACGGGCGACCCGTGGCGGGGGCGCAGGTGCGCCTGTTGGGCGTGGTCCGCGAGCCTCCGCTCGCCGTCCCGCCGCCCGGCGAGAGCGACGCGGCCGGCCACTTCCGCCTCGGGCCCGCGAGCCCGGCCGACGGCTATCGTCTCGCCGTGCTGTCCGCGGCGGGGGGGACCTTCCTCTCGCACCCCTTCGCGGTGGTCGAGACCGCCGACACCGCGTTGCTGCCCGTGCGCCTGCGCCCGGCCTGGCGCCTGGAACTCAAGGTGCGCGACGCCGACGGCCGTGCGGTGGCCGGCGCGTGGGCCGAGGCCGACGACGCGACCCGGGCGCTGGACGCCGCCCACTCGCTCGCGCGCCGGGCGGGCGGCGACGCCGAGGGGCTCCTGGTCCTGGACGGGCTCCCGCCCGAGGACGTGCGCGTGCGCGTCGGCGCGCCCGGGTTCCAGCCGGAAGAGATCGAGGTGCCCCGGCCGGGCACCGGCGCGCTGCGCCGCGAGACGGTGCACCTGGCACCGGGCCTGGCGGTCGAGGGGCGCATCCTCCCGGGCGAGGGCGGGGTGGCGCCGCCCTACGGCCTCGTGCTCGAGTCCCCGGCGGGGGCGGAGCCGCGGCGCCTGGAGAGCGACGCCGCGGGCGCCTTTGCCTTTGGCGGGCTGGCGCCGGGCCCATACGACCTCGTCGTGTGGCCGCGGGCCACGCCCGCGGGCGCCGGGGCCTGGCTCGCGCGCTTTGAGAACCTCGCCGCCGGCCAGGCGCCGGTGGAACTCACCCTCCCCGCGCGGGGCCGCCTGCGCGTGCGACTGACCGGCCTGCTCGCCGACGGGCCGGCGGCCGAGGTCGTGGTGCTCGGCCGCGAACGCGGGCCGGGGGAGGCGGCCGCGCGGGGCGCGGAGCGCTGGCGGGAGTTGCTGCGCGCGAGCGTCCCCGCAGAGGGCCTGGGCGAGGTGCTGCTGGCGGGCCTTGCGCCCGGCGGCTACGTCGTGCGTGCGCGCCAGGGCGCGCGCGAGGCGGCCCGCCAGCCCCTCGCC
>JAPKHB010000201.1 GCA_026647295.1 Planctomycetota bacterium
GGGACAACGACGCGCCGGGCGAGGCGAGCGTGTTCTGCGTAATCATCGGCTGGGCATGGAGCCAGGATACTGAGGAGAGTTCCAGGCGTCCCCACCGGGCCCTCCTCTTTGACTACGACACCCCGAGCGGCGAGCCTCATGTGGTCGAGGTCGCCCGCATCAACCCGTATCTGGTAGACCACGAGGACGTGTTCGTCTCGCCACGACGCGAGCCGCTGTTTCCAGCCCCGGTGGCTACGTTTGGCAACATGCCGAATGACGATGGGAACTTCCTGTTCTCAGAGGCGGAGTACGATCAGTTCCTCACCTCTGAGGCTGGCGCGCGAGAACTCTTCCGACCCTTCGCTTCGGCTCGGGAAGTGCTGTACGGAAAGGCGCGGTACTGTCTGTGGCTTAAGGATGCCGCGCCAGCGGCCCTTCGCTCGCTGCCGCTCGTCAGAGAGCGCATCGATCGCGTGAGGGCCTTCCGCGCCGCAAGTTCCCGAGAGGCGACGAGGCGGCTTGCCAACACCCCCGCACTGTTCGGAGAGATTCGGCAACCGACCAGCGCGTACGTCTGGATCCCGCGGCACTCCTCCGAGACGCGGCGGTACATTCCAATCGCCTTCATGCCAGTGACGACAATCGTCGCGGATTCCTGCATCGCCGTGCACAGTGACGATCGGTACGTCTTCGGCGTGTTGCAGTCGACCATGCACATGGCCTGGATGCGGCAGGTGTGCGGCAGGCTCGAGTCGCGCTACCGCTACTCGGTGGAACTCGTCTACAATTGCTTTCCGTGGCCGACCGGCCCGAGCCCGCGCCTTCAACAGGGCGTGCGCGAGGCCGCTGGTGCCGTCCTGAAGGCCCGAGCGGCCGTGTCGGGCCAGGCACTTGCGGACCTCTACGATGCCGCTGTGATGCCGCCGGCCCTCCAGGCGGCACATCGGGACTTGGATCGAGCGGTCGATCGCTGCTATCGCGGGAGACGCTTCGAGGGCGAACTCGCCCGCGTGCGGTACCTCCTCGAGGCGTACACGGTGCGAGTGCGGGGCGGGCAACTTCCGATGGCGGATGCCCGCACGAGGCCCATACGCCGGCAGGGGCGAGCGAACTCCTAACGGGGACGGCGGGCTGGGAATGCACCGAGGCATGAGCGGCGAGTGGGCCCCTGGCGAACCCGCGTGCCGTCAGCCGTTCGCCCAAGGGGAAGCCGATTAGGCGGCGAAGTAGGAGTGGCACAGGGCGTCCGGGGCTCCGCTATGCGTGCGCGCGCGAGCGCTGTAGGCTGCGTGATGACCAAGGATCGACCTCAGTCCGCTTCGTCGGCGTGCTCAGCTCGGACGGTAGCGAGGATGCGCGCGAGCCGTGCGTAGTCCTTGGGCATACGGTGGAATTCGGCGAGCAGGTTCTCCAACTCCGGGCGTGCTAGGAGGTCCACGCTGTTGGTCCGCGCGAGCCTCTGGGCATCGTCGCTAAAGCGTGCGTTGTTCGTCAGAACGAAGCTGCGTGAGCCCCGGTAGGCGGCGCGGGCGGCGACGACCTCTTGCACGGCCTCGTTGGACTCGGACCGTTCCCAAGGATTCGCCCGGTGCTTCACCTGAATCACCAGCCGCTCGTCGGGGCGTACGGCCACCACATCTGCGCCCTGGTCTCTAGACTTCGGCGTAGGCTCGATGCGATAGCCCTTAGCCTCATAGATCATCGCCACAAGTTCCTCAAACGCGAAGCCCGTGAGCTGATCCACGGCATCCATCGACACGCGAACACCCAGTAGTCCCGACCGCGCCTCGATGTCCCTCTCGAAGTGGATTCGGCGGATGCGCTCGCGCTCGTTCGCAAGCCCGTCCAGCAGGTCGGCCCACTTCGCGCGGCCTGTCAACTCCTCGAGGTGTGGCAGCCAGCGTTCGTCGGTAGGCGACAACACTGCATAGGCACACACCACCGAGTGACCTGCTTGCACCAGCGCCCGGACACGGCGACGAAACGAGAGGCGATCGAGCAGGACTGCGCAGGAGACGAGGATCTCGCGCATTGGAGTCTGATCCCCGACCACGACCCCGCGAGTGCGAAGTGCATGCTTGAATAGGTCGGCCTCGTCCACCGTTACGAACACCCGTGCCGGTCGGTCGGGCAGCGGGTGGTAGATCACTTCCTCGGCTGTCTCGGCCGGCGCCAAGCCCCGCTCGAAAAAGGGCGCGACGAGTTCATCGGCTATGCGTTCCAGATCCCCCTCCGTCATGAGAGCGACGGGGCGAGAGGCGACGTCGCTACGCGTTCGCAACATCCGCCCGACGATCGCGACTTGCGCCCCGGCCGCTGCCGCAAGAACCATCGGGAGGAAGATGACATTGTGCCCGCCCGCGCGTAGCAGCAGGAACGCCACCAGGGCTCCCAGCAGCCAAGCGCCGATCCGTACGCGGTGGGCTGCCGCGCGCAGGGAGGCAAGATCCTGCTCGGCTCCCGACGCCACGGCATGCACCCGCCAGGTGACGGCTGTGGACCGGCACGTGGGACAGGCTTGGCCTTGACCGTAGGTGTCCCGGGCGCAGGCGGTGCAACGTCGGAGCGCTGGGGCAGCGGACGGGTCGTCGAGGAACGCGCCAGCTCGATACCATCGCCAACAGGAACGCAGCCAGTCGATGGGTGTGGACTCGCGCTCGCGGCTCACGCGTCGTACTCCCGGGAGGATGAGCATACGGCTATGCCACGGGCCGGGCCATCAGGTCCACTCGTAGCTCGGCAGGACTGGTCCACTCCGAGCGCGCGGTGAGGCAGGCCCAGGTCGGCAGAGCTGGTCCACCGCGCGCTCGCCCGAGGCCTCCCCTGGCCGAGGCTCGAGCGGCGGCTGGCCACGGACCCCCCGACCGGCCCGGCGACGGCGGGGTCGGGCGGCGGGGCGGCGGGCCCCGGGCGCCCCGGCGCCCACCCGGGACCTCGGGCCCACGCGCCTGACGGCCTGGGCGGGATGCGCCAAAAGGGGGGGCTCGGGATTCCATGGGTAGAGGCGACGTCCCAATGGTCGATCCTTCCGCCCCCGTCACGCCCGAGGCGCTCCTGGAGCATGCCCGCTTCGTCCGCGGGCTGGCCCGGGCCCTGGCCGGGGGGGCGGCGAGTGCCGAGGACGTCGAACAGGAGACCTGGCTCGCGGCGCTCTCGCGGCCGCCCCGAACCGCCCGTTCGCTCCGCGGGTGGCTGGCCACCGTCGCACGCAACGCGGCGCGGCGGATGAGGCGGAGCGCGACGCGGGTGGAGCGGCGCGAGCGCCGGGCGGCCCGGCCCGATGCGGTCGGCTCGGCGGCCAGGGCGGCGGCCTTCGAGGAGGTGGTCCGCCGGATGTCGGACGCGCTGCTCCGACTGTCTTCCACCCAGCGCCAGGTGATCGGGCTTCGCTACTACGAGGACCTCCCCCCGCGGGAGATCGCCCGGCGGCTCGCGCTCCCGGCCAGCACCGTGAAGAGCTGCCTTCGGGCGGCCCTCGTACGCCTTAGAGCGGAGCTCGGGGCCACGGACCACCGGCCCGGCGGGCTCGTGCTCGCCGGGGCGCTTGACCTACCCGGCGGGCTCGGCTTCCCCGCGCCGGGCCCGCTCGTCACCTCCGGAGGACTGCTCATGGGTACGAAGGCGAAGGTCGCGCTCGCGGGCGTCGCGGTGGCGCTCGCGTCCGCCGGCATCTACCTGCTGGCACCGAGCCGAGCCCTCGACGAGAGGGTCGGCGAGAGGCGCCCCTGGGCGCTCGTGACCGGCGAGGTGACCGGCTCCGAGGCCCCCGTCCTTCGCGGCGCCCCCAAAGCCGACGGGGAGGGCGCGGGGGCGCGGGGGCGGCCGCCGGGCCCGGAAGACGAGGCTGGGTCCGTTCCGAAAGTGGCAGTGCCTCTGCCGTTGGCCGAGCGCTGGCGCCTGCTCGGCTACGAGGCCATGACCCCGCCCGACGTGCTCGAGGGCATGATCCTGGACGGCACGGAGCCCGTCGGCGCGGGCCGAGGGCTGCTCTGGCGCATCGAGGCCGTCCCGACGACGGCGGGCGGCATCCCCGCCGGGAAGCCCCCGGACCGGAGCGCCCTCGCCGACCGGGACGGGCGGTTTCGTTTCGAGGGGCTCGAGGCGGGATCCTGGTACCTGGGGGTGGACCTTGGCGACGGGGTCCAACGCCTCCACTACCGCTCCCGCGTGACCGGGGGGGAGCCGAACCCACGGGCGTTGCTCGGCCTCGGGAGCGCCGTGGTCCACGGCAGGGTCTACGACGACCAGGGGCGGGAGCGGGCGGGCGTCGTGATCCGGGTGGGGGCTTCGCGGGAGGCCTACTTCATCGCCCAGACCACCACGGGGGCCGACGGGACGTACCGGATCGACCGGCTCGAGCCCGGGGTTGCGTGGGTGACCGCGGCCCTGGACGGCGACCTCGACGATGCGCGGACCAACCGCCACCGCACGGTCCACCTGGAGGCCGGAGTCGAGACGGAGGTTTCGTTCGGCTCGGCGCACGGCGATCCCGTGCTCCGCGGCGTGCTGCGCTGCGAAGACGGCGAGCCCGTTCGCGGACCAGGTCAGATCGTCCTCTCGCGCGCGGACCCGGAGGGCTTCCTCATCGTTCCCTACGACGCGGAGGGCCGCTACGATCAGCGGGTGCCCGCGGGGCTCTACCAGGTCCGCCCCTGGCTGCCTCGAGGAGGGCCCCTCAACACGCCCGGACCCCCCGCGGAGGTGCGGATGGAGGCGTTGCTCGTCGAGCGGGACTTCACGCTCCCGGGGGCGCGGATTGCGGGGATCGTCCGCGCTCACGAGGGCCTTACGGCCGCGGTGTACGTGTCCATCTCCGGCCCCGAGGCATCCGGGGAAGAACGGGCCCCCTCCACGGGCGCAAGCGGGGGTGGGGTGCGCGCCGCAGCCCTGTTCCCCACGCCGCGCCATGTGCGCGTGGCCCCGGACGGCACGTACGCGATCTACGGCGTCGGTCCGGGCCGCCACACGATCCACGCATGGGACGGAACCCGCCCCCAGCGCTACGCGGCCTCGGAGCCCACGTCCCTGTACGTGCTGGCCGGTCGCGCCCACCCGAACCACGATCTTGAACTCCGGCCCCGCGAGCCCTGACTCGGCAGCGCCGCATCCTGCTTGTGTCCAGGGCTCTGGATCTCCTGGATCGTGAGCTTGTCGCTGTGCTCGTTGGCAGACCGAATGGCACGTCATTGACGAGTACTCGATAGGCGGGACGGCGCGGCGCGCGGCCAGCGGCGGGCCCGCAGCCCATCCCCCCCGGGGGGGCGGCCCCGGCCGGAGCGCCCCGGGCAGGGCGTCGCCCCCGGGTGAGGGTGTCTGGCGGTAGGGGGGTGGCGCTCTGGCGTGCCTTCGGCTAGGCTTTGGGCCATCCATGGCGACGAGAACTCGAACGAAAGGTGCAGGATGTCGTGGCACGGAGCACCCATGGCGTGCGATGGCTTCCGCGTCCAGAGGCTCGACCACGTCCACGTGTTCGCCCGCGACCCCCGGGCGGCCGAGCGCTGGTACGCGGACGTCCTTGGCCTCCAGAATGTCTTCGACTACGCGAGGCAGGGGGACGACCCGCTTGGGCCGATCGTGCTGTCGAGCGACGACGGCGCGACGCACCTCGCCGTCTTCCAGGGCGAGCCGAAGGCGCGTCGGGGTGGCCATGACCACGACCACATGGTCGCGTTCCGCGTTGATGGCGCGGGGTTTCTCGCGTTTCTCGACCGTCTGCCGCGCGTCCCAGTGAAGGACGGCGACGGCAAAGCGGTCGTGCGCGAGGCGGTTGTCGATCACGGGCGTTCGTGGTCGATCTACTTCTGCGACCTCGACGGGAACCCGATCGAGCTGACCACGTACGACCACGCCTTCATCGCCGCGCGCCGCGGTGAAGGGGTCCGCTAGGAGCGAGAAGCGGCGACGTGTTGAGTCCCGGTCGGATTCAGAGACCGGCGAGGCCATCGTCATGCCCCAAGCGAGACGCAAGCCGCGCCCTCGACGCCTTGGCCCGCGGCGGTGCTCCCTGTCAGACCGAACGGCGCGTGTCTGACGAGAACTCGACAGCCGTGGCGGCGCGGGGCGTGGCCGGCGGCGGCCTAGCGGACCGTCCCTGGGGCGGGCGGCCCCGGCCGTAGCGCCCCGGGCAGGCCGTCGCCCCGGGCCTGCAGGTGAGGTGGGAGCGCTGCGGGGGCGGTCCGGTGGCTACCCGTGGGCCCGACCAACCGGTGCCGTCCCCAGGCCGCTCTCGACAAGGGCGTGGGGCGCTCCGCCAGGCGTTCAGTGTCTGGCTCGCAGGGAGCGACCAGGCTCACTTGCTGCTGACCTCCGTCCGCGGTACGTTGGAAATTGGCAGGGGCCCGCGTCGGCGCTCCACGCTGCGGTCCGCCTTGCGTCGGGCGGGCAGGAAGGATCGAAGTGCGCCATACGGTCGTCGGTGCCCTGCTGGGTTGCCTGTTCGCGTTCGGGGTGATTGCCTCCTGCGGCGGGGCGGGGGGCACCTTCGAGTCACGCCTTGGAAGGGTCGAGGGACAGCTGACCGCCGCGCTCGCGCAACTCGAGTCGCTCCAGGCGAAGCTCGACGGCCTCCTGGCGCCGGACGGGCAAGTCGCGTTCGCGCACGCGGCGGGGGACTCCGACACCGTGGACGGGCTCCACGGCAGCCAACTGGCGGAGTTCGGGACGTTCGAGCCCTCCATCAGCCCGTCCTACGGGGTCATCGCGACCCAGCCGACGTTCTCGTACCAGCGGATCGGCAGCCGGGTGCAGGTCAGCGGCAGCTTCACGGTGGACTCCGTCGACGAGCGCGTCGTGACGGCCGACATCACGAACCTGCCCCACCGCTCGGGCCTATTTGGCAACAGCACCGACGTGACGGGCACCTGCGTCGCGGTGCTGGAGTTCTTCGGAACCCCTGTCGCCATGACCGACAGCTCGGTGTCCGCCTGGGTAAACGTAAACGAGCCGACTGTACGTGCAGAGGTGTACGGAGCGGACTACATCACCACGGCCGTGGTCACGGTGGAGTTCTCCTACGACGTGTTCTCGAACTAGGAGCCGTACTCTCTGTCAGGGGCTCATGGCGATGTCCGCCACCCGCGGCGCATGAGCGTCGGGGGATTGGCGACGGGCGGCCTTTGCGGGCTGGCCCGGGCGTCCCCCCCCCCCGCGCCCCGGCCCCGCCGGAGCGCCTCCCCGGCCCTCC
>JAPKHB010000202.1 GCA_026647295.1 Planctomycetota bacterium
TCTCCCAGGCCACCGATCGTAACGACGGCAGCCGGGCGGGCTTCTTCCGTCGCCGCCGTCGGCCTCCGGATGCTGCGGGCCCCGCCCGGGGGACTCACGGCGCGAGGCTCAAGCCGGCCCACGCGAGGATGCGCTCGACACGCGCCCGCCGGGCCGCCGTGGGGTCGCGGTCGAGCGCATCGAGGAGCGGGACCGCCGCCTTGCGCTGGCGCTCGGCGACCTCGGTCGGGCCGCGGGGCGCGACGCAAAGCGCCGCGAGCCCCTGCACCTCGCGCGCCAGCACGAGCTCCCCGTCGAGGTCGGCGGCGGCCGCCGCCGCCGCGTAGGCGCGCAGGAACTCGTGCGCGCGCAGGTGGGAGAAGGCGAGCGAGAGCTCGCGTGCGGCCCGCTGGCGAGCCACCGACCGGCTTCGCGCCTCCAACGCGTCGGCCTGCTCCGGGGTGCCAAAGCGCCCGGCGAGGCGCACGGCCAGGTCGAGCACCACGGGGTCCTCCGGCAGCGTGGTCGGATCCGCCAGCGCCTCCCAGGCGCCGGCCGAGTCCGCGGGCTCGAGCGAAACCAGGAGGCGCGCGAGCTCTGCCCGGGCTTCGGGCCCCACCTCCGGCGGCCCCCCCTCGACCGCCGCCCGGTAGATCTGCGCCGCCCGGTCGGCGGCGCCCAGGCCGCGGGCGGCCCGGGCGAGCGCGAGCCAGAGCCGGGCCGGTGTGTCGGGGCCCAGGCCCGCGGCCGCCTCCCGCACGCCGGCGAGCGCCTGCTGGCGCTCCGCCTCGTCGGGCGCCAGGTGCGCCAGGGTCTCGTACCACTCGGCGGCGAGTTCGACGTCCGCGGGGTGCGCCCGCGTGGCCTGGACCAGGAGGCGCGCCGCCACCTCGGGCTGTCCGAGCGCCCGCAGCGTGCGCGCGCGCACGCGCAGGGCCGTGGGGCCCCCGCCCAGGGCCGGGAGCAGACCGAGGCGGCGCGCACTGGCGAGGTCCTCGGCCTCGAGCGCCGCGAGCGCCGCCCGGGCGAGCCAGCGCTCCTGGATCGGGTGGTTGGGCAGCCACGCATTCCACTCGGGCGGGTCCGCCGCCTCGATGAGCAGCCCGGCCAGCGGGTCGAGGCGTCCGGCGGGCAGGGGCGCGGCCGCGGCCGCGGGATCGGGGGGGGGCGGCGCGGAGTCCGCGCCGGACGCGTCGGGCGCCAGCGCCCGCCGCAGGGCCGCGTCGTCGGTCCACAGGCGGGCGAGCAGGTGGGCGGCGGAGGGCAGGTCCGCGGCCCGGGCCGCCTCGGCGAGGACCCCCGAGCCCTCGAGGAGACCGACCCAGCGCGCCAGCGCCAGCGGCTCGGGCCGGCGTTGGCCCACGAACACCACCTGTCCGCCCAGGCGGAAGACGGCCACGCGCGCGAACCGGGTGAGCAGCGCGCGCGTCAGGGCGTCGGTGGCCCCGCCGCCCAGGCGCTCGGGGCGCACCGCGAGCACGAGGTGGCCGCGTTCGGCCAGGGCCGCGTGGAGCCGTTCCACCCCCGCCGGACTGCTCAACCACGCGTCGGCCGGGGTCGCGATCCCGGCCTGCCAGCGCACGACCAGGTCGTAGCCCTGCGGGGCGGCGGACGGAGCGGCGAGCACAGAGACCGCCGCCGGGGCGGCCTGGGCGCCAACGGTTCCCGCGGGCCCGCCGGCGGGGGGCGGGGGCTCCGGGGCCAGGTCCGCCGACAACTCTCGCAGCGCCGCCGGAGCGTCGCTCACGGTGACCCGGGCCCCGGCCGCGGCCAGGACCCGGGCCGCGCCGCCGTTTCCCCAACCCAGGAGGAGGACCGCCCCCGGCTCCCGCATCAGGCAGGCGGCCAGCACCGCGACCTCCAGCGACCGCTGTGGCACGCCGGGCGGGACGACCGAGCCCGCGGCGCGGGCTCCCAGGAGCAGCGTCCACCCGTCGGCGCCGTCGCGCAGCGCGCGGGCCGACGCGAAGGCCGAGCCGCGGGCCGGGACCGTCGGGGCGGGCACGCCGCAGAAGAACTCCGCATAGAGCGCGGCGTCGGCCGGGCTCGCCAGTGCGATCCCGGGCGGGCGCGGGCGCGTCGCCGCCAGGGCCAGGGCCGGCTCGGGCGCACTGCCGATCAGCGCGCCGTGGACCGGCGGCAGCAGGAGGGCCAGCGGGACGCCGGCGTGCAGGAGGCGCCACCGGAGCGCGGCGCGCGGCGTGCCCCAGTGGCAGGCCAGCCACGCGAGCAGGACGAGGGCGGCCACGGCCGCCAGCACCAACGCGCCGCCGCCGGCACCCAGCGCCGCCGCGCCCAGGCCCAGCCCCACCCCGGTTGCCAGGCCAAGGCCCGCACGCCCGAGGATGCGGCCCAACTCGCGCGCGGCCGCACCACTCCACTGCGCCCGCTGCCCCAGCCAGCCCACGATCGCAAGGCCCAGGCCCAGGGCGGGGAGGCCGAAGGCCAGCGCGGCCGCGCGGACGAGCACGAGGCCGCGCTCCGACGCCGCGCCGAGCAGCAGGTCGACGGGCAGATCCGCGGCGCCGAGCGCCCCCAGGCCGAACAGCCCTCCACAGAGCAGGAGCGGGAAGGCGGCCGTGTAGCCGCGTTCCCCGCGCCAGCCGGCCACCCGCCCCCCGATGGCGGCGCCGAGCGAAAGGCCCGCGGCGCCGAGCAGGAGCGGGAGCGCCGCCCCCTCCGGCGCCTCGATCCACAGCGCCGCCCCCAGGCGCCAGAGCGCGACCCAGCCGACCCCGAGCGCCGCCAACGCGCCGAAGACGCCGGTGAAGAGCAGACGGGGCGGGTCGACCACCCCGGGCTGTCCGCCGGGGGGCGGCCCCGTGCCGTGGGGCAGCGGGCGGTCGGCGAGCAGCAGGAGCAGCGCCGCACCCCAGGCACAAAGCGCCCAGGGCCGGGCGCCCTCTGCGGCGGAGGGGAGTCCCTGGGCGAGCAGGACGCCGCCGGCTCCTCCCGCCAGCGCGGCCAGGGCCAGCCGGCCCAGGCTGGGGCCGTTGCGGTCCAGGTGGTGGCAGGCGCCGCGATACAGGTCCACGCCCAGCATCCCCAGCAGCAGCCCGGCCGGGAGGGTCAGCGCGAGGCCCGGCAGCAGCACGGCCACGGCGGCCGCGGTCTCGGAACCCGTCCCGCACCACCGGGCCGCCGCGGCCACCACCGCCTCCCAGGTCGCCGGCGCCGGTGGGACGAGCGCGAGGAGACCGCCCGCCAGCACCGCGAGGAGGCCGGCGCGCCGGGCCGGGCGGGCCGACTCGTCCCGGCCGCGCGCCTCGATCCAGCCCCCGAGCGCCACGCCCAGCGCGGTCCCCAGCGTGAGCCCGAGAGCCAGCGGGAGACCGTCGAGCGGGCCCGGGGCGAGGGCGCGGGCCAGCGCCAGCCACGCGCCGGCCTGGGCGGCGGCGAGCAACCCGACGGCGCCCAGGAGGAGGAGCGGGGGCGGCATGTCGCGCGAGCATACGGGCGCACGCCCCGTCCCGGCCTGGCGCCCGGGGGTGCCCCGGTGCGCGCGAGGGACCCGGGGGCCCGGCGGAGGCCCCCGCGGCGGGGGTCAGCGGGCGGCGCCGGATCCGCCGAGGGCCTCCTTGCGGGCCTGGACGTCGCGCAGCACGCGGGCCCAACGGGCCCCGCCGTCCAGGGCCAGGGCGAGGTCCTCCGGCGTGTCCACGTCGAAGCAGACGTCGGGCTCGGACACCGCCCAGCGCACGGTGCTGGCCCGGTGGCGCATGAGGATCTCCCGGGCCCCGTGGGCGTCGCCGTGGAGGGTGAAGTCGGCCTTGAGGTCCGAGGCGTAGAGTCCGGGGTGTCCGCCCATGCCCTCGTAGGTCGGGATGAGGATCCGGCACTGGCGCACCCAGAAGGTGCTCACCATGCGGTCCACGAGTTCGGGCGGCACGAAGGGCACGTCCCCGGGGGCGAGGAGGAAGTCGCGCTTGGCCACCCAGCCGCTGTCCAGGCCCGCTCGGATCGAGGAGATCATGCCGGGCGTGGGGTCGGGGTTCTCCACCAGGTGCACGGTGGGGGAGCGCAGGAAGGCGAAGGTGACCAGGCCGCCCGGAGGGACGACGACCACCACGTCCTTGACCCGCCGCGCCTTCGCGTAGGTGCGCAGCGTCCACTCGATCAGCCGGCGCTTGCCCAGCGGCGCGAGGAGCTTGGGCTCGGGGCCGAAGCGCGCGCCGTCGCCGGCGGCCAGGACGATCGCGACCGGGTCGGTGCGCAGCGTGCCCACGGCCCCCAGTCTACGATCCGGGCGCGCCGGGCCGAGCCCTCCCGTCCCCGGGGGCGCGCGCGGGCCCGCGCGCGCGGAGGCCCGCCATGCAACGCACCCACGACACGGCCCGCTACACCGAGGGCCGTCCGGACAAGTTCGCCCGCCACACGCTCTTCGAGACGCCCCGCTTCTTCGCCGACGTGTACGTGCTCGGGCCGGGCCAGCACCAGGCCGTGCACCGCCACGAGGCCGAGGACAAGTGCTATTTCGTCCTGGAGGGCCGGGCCCGCGTGGCCACCGGGGCCCAGCGCCACGAGGTCGGCCCGGGCGAGATCGTGCACTGCCCCGCCGGCGAGGAGCACGGCGTGGAGAACCCCGGGCCCGGCCGTCTGCGCCTGCTGGTGTTCATGGCGCCGCACCCCCGCGCGGCCCAATTGGGCTGGTAGCCGTGGGGCCGCCCGGGACGCGCGCCCGGGCTAGACTGGGGGGGCGCGCCGCGCGGGGGCGCGGGCGCCGTCTGCGGAGGCTCGTCCATGCGTGTCGGCGTGATCTTGAGCGGGTGCGGATTCCAGGACGGGGCCGAGGTCCACGAGAGCGTGCTCACGCTGCTCGCGCTGGACCGGGCCGGGGCGGAGGCACGCTGCTTCGCCCCCGACCGGCCCCAGGCGCGGGTGGTCGACCACCTCACGGGCCAGGAACTCCCCGAGACCCGCAACGTGCTGGTGGAGAGCGCGCGCATCGCGCGCGGCGAGGTGGCCGACGTGGCCGAGGCCCGCGCGGGCGACCTGGACGCGCTGATCCTGCCCGGGGGCTTCGGCGCCGCCCTCAACTTGAGCGACTTCGCCGTCCGGGGCCCGCAGGCCGAGGTCGACGCCGGCGTGGCCCGCCTGGTTCGGGAGGTGCACGCCCAGGGCAAGCCGATCGGCGCGATCTGCATCGCGCCGGCGCTGATCGCCCGGCTGCTCGGCGCCGAGGCGCCGCGCCTCACGATCGGCAGCGACGCGACCACCGCCCGGGCCCTGGAGGCCTGCGGCGCGCGCCACGTGCGCTGCGCCGTCGAGGACTGCGTCGTGGACGAGGAGCGGCGGATCGTGAGCACGCCGGCCTACATGCTGGGCCCCTCCATCCGCCGCGTCGCCCAGGGCGTGGAGGGCTGCGTCCGCGAGGTGCTGCGCATGGCCCGATCGGCCGTCCCCGGACCCACCCGCCGCTGACGGGGCGCCCGCGGCGGCGGCGATCGGGCGGTCGATTCCGGGCAGGTCTGCGGACACTGCGGCACCGGCCCCGCGGCGGCGCGGCCGGCCGTACGATGGGCCGCCCCCTCCCGGAGGCCCCATGGCCCTTTCCAACGAAGCCATCCTCTCGGCGCTGCGCTCGGTCGTGGACCCCGACCTGGGCCAGGACATCGTCAGCCTGGGGTTCGTGAAGAACCTGCGGGTGGCGGGCGGGCGGGTCGCCTTCGACCTGGAACTGACCACGCCGGCCTGCCCGGTGAAGGAACAGCTCCAGCGCCAGTGCGAGGAGGCCGTGCGGGCCCTCGGGGGAGTCAGCGAGGTGGCCGTGACGCTCTCCGCCCGGGTGCGCGGGCAGGCCGCGGCGGCGGGCCAGGGCAACCCGGCCCCGGGCGTGCGCAACATCATCGCCGTGGGCGCGGGCAAGGGCGGCGTGGGCAAGAGCACCGTGGCCGTGAACCTCGCGATCGCCCTGCTCCAGGAGGGCGCCCGCGTCGGTCTGATGGACGCCGACGTGTACGGCCCGTCCATCCCCAAGATGCTCGGCGACGTGCGCCCGCCCACCGGGGCGGACCAGAACCACATCGACCCCAACGTCGCCTACGGCCTCAAGACCATCTCGATGGGCCTCCTGCTCGACCCCGACCGGCCGATGATCGTGCGCGGCCCGATCGTCCACACGATCGTGCGTCAGTTCCTCGGCGACGTGCAGTGGGGCGAGCTGGACTACCTGATCGTCGACCTTCCGCCGGGAACCGGGGACGTGGCGCTCTCCCTCGCGCAGAGCGCCCCCGTGACCGGCGCGGTCGTGGTCTCGACCCCGCAGGACGTGGCCCTCATCGACGTCCAGAAGGCCGTGAGCATGTTCCGTACGCTCAAGATCCCGGTGCTCGGCCTGGTCGAGAACATGTCCTACTACCGCTGTCCGGCCTGCGGCAACGAGGACCAGATCTTCGGCCACGGCGGGGCGCGCGCCTGGGCCGAACGGCAGAAGATCCCCTTCCTGGGCGAGGTGCCGCTGCACGCCTCGGTGGCGGTGGGGGGGGACGCCGGCAAGCCGGCGCTCGAGGACGAGCGCACGCCCGAGCACGTGAGCGAGGCCTTCCGGGCGTGCGCGCGCGAACTGGCCCGCCATGTGAGCATGGCCGTGCACGCCCGCCCCGCGCAGCCGCTGATCCAGATCCAGGGCCTTTGATCCGGGGGGGGCCCGGGGTCAGCGCCCCGCGCGCGGGACCGCGAAGGGGACCTCGATCTCGGCGGGCACCTCGTAGCGGGCGCCGCGGACGGTGCCGCCCGGCGCGACGATCGCCTTGACCGCCCGGCCGCTGCTGTCCAGCTTCACGTGGTACTCGACGATCGCGCCGCGGGCGTCGCGGATGACCTCCCAGGCCTTCACCCGGCCGTCGTGGACAAAGACATCGACCAATTCGTTGCGGCGATTGAGGAGGAAATTCATCGCGCCAAACGCCAGGTCGATAACACGCTGCTGCTCAGCGACCGCACGCGCGAACACGTGGAGTATGTTTTCAAATCCGGTTTTTTGCGCGAAGTGGTGGAAAACTGCGCCGCCGCCTATCGTCTGCGCGCCCTGGAGCGCGGACTGCGCCTGATCATCAAGGACAGCGTCAAGCATTTGCCGCGGCTGGAATTCGACCGCGGCAAGATGGAGCAGGCCTTCACCAACCTGATCGACAACGCAGTGAAATATTCCCATTCCAACC
>JAPKHB010000203.1 GCA_026647295.1 Planctomycetota bacterium
CTGAACGTCCACTACACGGTCGTCGAGCCGGACCGGCGGTGGAGCAACCTGCGCGACCGGCACGAGCTGTATTGCGCCGGGCACCTGATGGAGGCGGCGGTGGCCCACCACGAGGCCACCGGCGAGCGGCTGGACGCGCTCGAGGACCCCTTCCGCCTCTACCGCTGCCACACGATCATGAACTGCACCAAGACCTGCCCCAAGGGGCTGAACCCTGCCAAGGCCATCGCTTCGATCACGAAGATGCTGGTCGAGCGGGTGGTCTGACCCCCGGCCCCGCGGGGACCGCGGGGCCAACGGGATTGCAGCGCGGCGACCCCGCCGGCGCCGGCGGGCGGCTGCGCGACCTGCGGCATCCTGTCGCACATCGGCGGGGGGGGTGTTGCGATGATGCGCGCGGCGGCGACGGGACGGCCGGGCGCCCCGGCGGGCGGCACGCTGGTGGCGCTGTCCGACCCCGGCGGCGCGCCGGCCCTGCTCAAGGCGGTCGAGGCCTGGTGCGGCTTCCTCGAGTCCAAGGACCTGGGCGGGCGCAAGGTGCGCTACTCGGACTGGGCCCGGGCCGCCGGCGTCCTCGGCGAGTTGGTCGAGGCGCTGGCCGCGATCGCCCCCCCCGAGACGCGCTGGAGCGCGCTGGAGAAGGCCGTGGTCGCCCGCGTCCTGGCCCCCGGCTGGCAGGTCGAGACCTCGGACCGCGTGCCCCAGGACCCCGGGACCCTGCGCCGCCGGCTGGCCGCGGCCGTGGCGGCGACCTACCGGCGCCTGGGCGCCGGCCCCGAGGCCCTGGACGCCCTCAAGGCGGCGCTGGCCGGCGACGCCGCCGCGCAGGCGGCCATCGGCTCCCCGTAGGCCGCCGGCTATGCTGCGCCGCGCATGGGCCAGCAGGACGTCGAGGTCTCCGCCGATCCCCAGGCGCTTCGGCGCTTCGAACGCCGCCTGATCGCGGACGTCGACGCGCTCGAGCGCATGATCGCCGAGGGGCGCTTTGACGCGGGCCCGCGGCGCATCGGCCTGGAGCACGAGTTCTTCCTGATCGACGACCACGGCCGTCCGGCGCCGCGCGCGCTCGAGGTGCTGGACAAGCTCGGCGGGCCCGGGGGCGTGTACCAGACCGAACTCGCGCTGTTCAACCTGGAACTCGCGCTCCCGCCCCTGCCGCTGGCCGGGGCGTCGCTGGGCACCTACGAGGCGGAGTTGCGCCGCCACGTCGGGCTCATGCGCCAGGCGGCGCAGACGGCGGGCACGGAGGTCGTGGCCGTGGGCATCCTGCCCACGCTGGGCTGGGAGCACCTCACCCTCGAGTACATGACGCCCGCGCCGCGCTACCGCGCGCTCAACGACAGCGTGACCCGGATGCGGCGCGGCAAGTTCCGCATCGAGATCCGCGGCACCGACTCGCTGTTCGCCACCCACGACAACGTGATGCTGGAGAGCTTCAACACCTCCTTCCAACTCCACCTCCAGGTCACGCCCGAGGAGTTCCCGCGGGCCTACAACGCGCTCCAGGCGGCCGCCGGGCTCACCGTCGCCATCTCCGGCAACTCGCCGTTGCTCCTGGGCCATCGGCTCTGGGAGGAGACGCGCATCGCCCTGTTCCGCCAGAGCGTGGACACCCGGGCCGACCACCAGCTCCGCCGGGGCCACCGCCCGCGCGTCTTCTTCGGCGACGACTGGGTGCACGAGTCGGTCCTGGAGATCCTGCGCGACGACGTCTCCCGCTTCCGCGCCGTGCTCCCGATGGACGACGGCGAGCCCGACCCCCTGGCCGAGGTCGCCGCGGGCCGCGCGCCGGCGCTCAAGGCCCTGTGCCTGCACAACGGGACGATCTACCGGTGGAACCGGCCCTGCTACGGCGTGCACGAGGGCGTGCCCCACCTGCGCATCGAGCACCGGCCGATCCCGGCCGGACCGACCGCGCTGGACGCGATCGCCAACGCGGCCTTCGCCTACGGCCTCGCGCTGGGCCTGATGGGGGAGTACGGCGACGTGGGGCGGCGTCTGCCCTTCCACGCGGCGCAGGCCAACTTCTACGGCGCCGCGGCCAACGGCCTGCGGGCCTCGCTCACCTGGCTCGACGGCAGCATCCGCCAGGCCGACGAACTGGTGCTCCTGCTCCTGCCGCTGGCGGCCGAGGGGCTGCGCGCGGCGGGCGTCGACGAGGCGCTGGCCAGCCGGTACCTCGACGTGATCGGCGAGCGCGCGAGCAGCGGCCAGACCGGCGCGCGCTGGATGATCGAGGGCTTCAACCGCCTGCGGGCGAGCGTGCCGCCCGACGAGGCCCAGCAGGCGCTCGTCCAGGGCTACCTGGAGCGCCAGCGCGCCGGCAAGCCCGTGCACGAGTGGACCCCCGTGGGGCTGCCGGGCCGCACCCACCGCCACCTGGCCTTCCAGAAGGTCGGCCAGATCATGACGACGGACCTCGTCACCGTGCAGGACCACGACACGGTCACGCTGGCCGAGGCGATGATGCGCTGGGAGAAGATCCGGCACATCCCGGTCGAGAACGACGAGGGTCGGCTGGTCGGGATGTTCTCGCTCCTGGACCTGCTGGCGGCCCTGCGCGACGGCCGCCAGGGGCTCGACGACATCGTGATCGGCGACGTGATGTCGCGCCGCCTGCACACCGTGACCCCCGACACGCCCACCCGCGAGGCCATCCGCCTGCTGCGCGAGGAGGGCCTCTCCGCGCTGCCCGTCGTGCGCGGCGACGAGTTGGTCGGGATCGTCACCCAGGCCGACATCCTGGTGGTGGCCGCGCGGCTGCTGGAGTGAGGGCGGCGCGCGGCGCCCGGCCCCGCGCGCTCACGGCCCCGCGAGCAGGGTGAGCGCCAGGGCGCCGCCGAGCGCGCCCACGGCGAGCGCCGCCAGCGCGGCCACGGCCCCCGGCCGCCGCGCCCAGCGCCCCAGCCACGCGGGCGTGCGCGGGGGGGGCTGCGCCCCCTCGCGCGCCGCGCGCCGCACGCCGGCGGCGCGCAGCGCGAGCCACAGGGCCACCAGCCCCGCCAGCAGCAGGGCGAAGGCGGTCGGAGGCAGCGGCTCAAGGGCGGGGCCGGGGGGCATGGGCGCTCCGGGGACGCGGGGCGGGCGGTGGGCGCGCCCGCCGCACCGGCATACCATGGCCGGCCACGATCCCGTCGGAGGCCCCCATGCAGATCCCGCGCCGTTGCCGCCCGCTGCTCCCGTTCCTCCTCGTCCTGCCCTTCCTCGGACCACGCCCGGCCGAGGCCCACTGCGAGGTGCCCTGCGGCGTCTACGCCGACCAGATGCGCTTCGAGGGGATGCTGGAGGACCAGGTCACCATCCACAAGGCCATGGCGCAGATCCGCGAGCTGGCCGGGGCCCACGAGCCGCTGGCGGTCAACCAGGTGGTGCGTTGGGTGAACACCAAGGAGGCCCACGCCGAGGCCACGCAACGGGTGATCGCGCAGTACTTCATGCACCAGCGCATCAAGCCCGCCGACGCGAACTACGTCGAGCGCCTGACGACCGCGCACGCGGTGATGCTGGCGGCGATGAAGTGCAAGCAGAGCGTGGCGGACGAGGACGCCGCCGCGCTCAAGGCGGCCATCCTGGCCTTCCACCAGGCCTACGCCGGCCCCGCCAAGGCGGCCGAGGGCGCGGGCGCGGGCAAGGACGGGGTGCAGGCGCCGCTCAACGGGGCGCCGGGGCCTTCCCACCCGCACCCGCACGGGCCGCGCTGATCCCCCCTGCCCCGGGGTCCAGGTCCAGCCGCCGCGTCTGGCCGGCCGCGATGGACAGGTCCCGGGCGGGCCCCGCGGGGGCGCCCTCCCACTCCAGGTGCACCCGGTAGCGTCCGGGGCGCAGCGGCGCGGGGTGGGCGTAGCGGCCGTCCCCCGCCGCGGCGAGCCACAGCCGCCCCGGGACGCCGTAGGGCGCGCCGTCGGCCTCCCAGCGCAGCGCGATGCGCGCCGGCGCCCGGCCCGCGGCGTTGGGGGGCCAGCGCACCTCCACCCAGCCCCCCGGCCCGGGGGCGAGCGAGAGCCCGGCGACCCCGTCCGCCGGCACCTCGGGGGCGGCGTGCTCCACGGCAAGCGACTCGTCGGCGTACTGGATCCGCACCGCCACCGGGCCGGCGGGCAGGTGCTCCAAGCGCAGCCGCGGCGCCAGGGCGGGCAGCAGCGTCGTCGCCGGCCGGCCGTCGACCTCCACCGTCGCGCCGCGCCGCCCCGGTCCCTGTGGGTCCGCCAAGGTCACCTCCAGCGCGCCGGAGGCCTGCGGCCGTAGCGGCAGCACGAGGGGGGGCGAGAGGTCCCCGGGGTCGAACTCCACGGCGTCGCTCTCCAGGCCCGGCCCCGTGGCGGCGTGCGGCACCCGCGCGCGCAGCCGCAGCGTCGCGCCCGCGGGCAGGCGCAGGCGGGCGAGGCCCTCGGCGTCGGCCTCGAAGGGGATGCGCGCCGCGTGGCCCCCGCCTTCCCCGTCGGGGATCCACGCCTCGAAGAGTCCCGCGCGGGCGGGGGGCGGCGCGAGCAGCACCTCGACCTCGACCAGGGCGGTCGGCAGCACCAGCGACGCCTCGGCGCCGCCTTCGACCGTGACGGGGCGGGAGCGTCCCCGCCAGCCCAGGTCCGCGACGAGGTCGTAGCGGCGCGGGCCCGCGTAGGGGATCTCGAAGCGGCCGTCGGCGGCGAGCACGACCTCCCCGAGCCCGACCCGGCCGCCGTCCGCCAGGTGCTGGGCGACGCGCACGATCCCGACGACCGGCTCCGGTCCCCAGCCGGGGGGCAACTCGACCCGGCCGGAGATCGGCCGGCGCGGCTCGGGCTCGAGCCGCACCTCGCGCACACCCCCCGGCCCGGGCGCCGGCACCAGGGTCACCGTGGTGGCGACCTGGGTCCCGTGCACGAGGTGCGGGTCGCCTTCCAGGTGCACCGCCACCGTGGCGGGCGCCCCCGCGGGCGAACCGACGTGCCAGGCGGCCGGTCGGCCGGCGCGGGCCACCCAGGCCTCGTCCGCCGGGCGGATCCGGCCGCCGGGATCCGGCGGGATCCACGCCCGGGCCTCGCCCAGGTGGGAGGGCGCCACGAACACCCGCAGCAGGCCGACGGGGGCCAGCCGGGCGCGCCCCTCCCAGCGGCCCGCCCCGCGGGCTTCCAGCGCGAGCGACCCGGCCGGGGCGCGCACCGGCGGCGGGCCCTGGACCTGGACGCGTTCCTCGAGCGCCGCCCCTTCGGCGCCCGCGGCGTCGTGGGGGCCGAGCGCGAGCACGAGCCGGCCGGTGGCGTCGGCCACCTGCCAGGGCCCGTCCGGGCGCAGGCGCGCGCGCGCGCCGGGGGCCGGGCGTCCGTCGGCCGCCTCGATGGCGAGGGCGAGGTGGGGCGCAGCCCGCGCCGTGCGCACCGCCTGCGCCGCCAGCCAGCCGGCCCCGGCGGCCAGCGCGCCGATTCCGAGCACGAGGAGCGCGCGCGGGTGCATCGGCTCCACGATACGCCGCGCGCGGCGGCGCCTGGTCAGCGGTCGGGGTGCCCCGGATCGATGCGCCACAGCGTGCCCTTCACGAAGGCCTTGTAGGCGCGGTCGACGCGTTCCCAGTCCTCGGCCGTCTTCAGCCCGAAGGCCCGCGCGAAGGCGCCCTCGCGGTCCCAGGCCCGGTCCCCGTGGCCGAGGTGCAGGCCCACCAGCCGCTCGAAGCCGGCCTGGAGCGTCGGGTCGGCGGGGAGGTTGAGGAAGTGCACCAGCGCCCAGGCCTGTTCGTAGAAGAGCGGCATCGCGACGTCCGGGGGCAACTCGTGCTGCTCGTGGAACCACGCCGCGACCTCGTAGTAGCCCTGGAAGGCGGTGAGTTGGCGGACGTCGAGCAGCGGGTACGGGCGCCCGGCGGCTTCGATCTGGCGTTTCAGGCGCTGGAAGCCCCGCAGCCGCGGCGTGTTGTAGGGCGCCCGCTCGAAGCGCCCGTTGGGTCCGAGCCGCACCGCGCCCAGCCACTCGGCGAGGCCCTCGTCGAAGCCGGTCTGCATGCGCTCCGGGCGCGCCCAACTCCGGCCCTGCGCCGCGAACCAGAACATCAGCTGGTGCACCGCCTCGTGGGCCGCCTTCATGACCTCGAACTCGCGGTCGTCGCTCTCGTCGAAGAGGAACACGTGCCCCGAGCGCGGGTCGAAGTAGCCGCCCACCGAGGGGTGGATCTCGTCCTGCAGCACCGCGGAGTGGTGTTCCAGGAAGGCGGCGTGGTCGCTGAAGATCCACACGAGCAGCGGGCATCCGTCCGCGAAGGAGCGCTGACCGACGGGGTACTCGGGCCGCCCGCCCCACTCGGCCATGAGCGGGCGCAGGTCGAACGCCTTGCCGTAGCGCTGGAGGAAGTCCTCGTGCACGAACTGGAAGAGGCGTCCCTTGGCCTCCAGGGTGGGCTGCCAGGCGGCGCGGCGCGCGGCGAGCTCGGCCCGCCGGCGTTCCCGTTCCGCCGGATCCTCGATCGTGTACAGGTCGTACTCGGACAGCCGTTCGGCGGAGGAGTAGCAGATCAGGTAGGGTTCGGCCCAATGCGTGGCGTAGTTGTAGTCCTTCAGGTTCGGGTGGGCGGCCACGTTCGCCAGGAGTTGGTCCACCGCGCGGTAGACGCGGTCCGTCTGCAAGCGCTCGGCGTGCTTCTCGCACTCGGCCAGCGCGCGCCGGGCGGCCTCCAGGACCGGGTCGGCGGCCGAGGCGAACCAGCGCTGCGCGGCCGCGCGTTCCACCAGGCGGACGAACCCGTGGGCGCGGAAGGTGATCTCGGGCGGGACGTCGCCGTCAAAGCGCACGTGGCCCAGCCACGTGCGGGCCGCCGCGTCGTCGGCCCCCGGCCCGGCGACGTAGTCCTCGTAGATGCGCTTGAGCAGCACGCGGTCGCGGCGTTCGAGCAGGGCGACCTGCGCCAGGAAGGGACGGAACGCCGCCGCGGTCCCGGGCGGCTGCCGGGCATAGCGCAGCGCGAGTTCGGCCACCGCCTTCTGCTCGTCCGCGGCCGCCTGCGCCGCGCGCGCCTCGGGCGTGGTGGGCGGGGGCGGCGTCGAAGGCGCAACCGCCAGGCTCGTTTCGGCGGACCAGTTCCAGGTCGCGTTGGAAGCGGGCGAGATTCCAGTCTTGATTGACC
>JAPKHB010000204.1 GCA_026647295.1 Planctomycetota bacterium
CATCCTCAAGCGCCGCAAGTCGGTGCAGAACATCGCCAAGATCACCGAGACGATGCAGATGATCGCCACGGCGAAGTTCAAGCGCGCGCACGACCGCGCGGTCGCGGCCCGGCCGTACACCGACCGCCTCACCCGGCTGATCTCCCAGCTCACGGTCGCGGCGGGCGACTTCCGCCACCCCCTGATGGAGCGGCGCGAGCCGCAGCGGGTCGCCGTGGTGGCCATCAGCTCCAACCGGGGGCTGTGCGGTGGGTACAACAGCAACGTGTTCCGGGCCTTGGAGGCCTGCCGCGCCGGGCGCGCGGACCGCACGGTCGAGCTGCACGTGTGCGGCAAGAAGCTGGGGGCCGCCCTCAAGTTCCAGCGGGTGCGCCCCGCCGCCCTCCACACCCACTTCGAAGACAGCCCCCGCTTCGAGCAGGTGGACGCGCTGGCGAGCCCCCTCATCGCCCGCTACGAGGCGGGCGAACTCGACGAGTTGCAGGTGGTCTACACCAAGTTCCTCTCGGCCGGCCGCCAGAAGGCGGTGGCCGAGCGGGTCCTGCCGTTGGACCCCCCGGCCGCGGCGGGCCCGGCGCGGGAGGTCATCTTCCACCCCGACGCCCGGACGATCCTCTTCGACCTGCTGCCGCGCAGCGTGCGCCTGCACCTCTTCCAGGCCTTCCTGGACGCGGCGGTGAGCGAGCAGACGGCCCGCATGCTGGCGATGAAGAGCGCCACCGACAACGCCTGGGAGATGATCCGGGGGCTCACGCTGCGCTACAACCGCAGCCGGCAGACCCTGATCACCACCGAGTTGAGCGAGATCATCGGCGGCGCGGCTGCGATCGAATAACCCCCGGAGACCCCCATGCCCTCTGTCGGAACGATCACCCAGGTCATCGGCTCGACCTTCGACGCCGAGTTCCCCGAGAGCGACCTGCCCCGGATCTACAACGCCGTCGAGTGCACGATCGAGCGTGCGGACGGGGCCCAGCGCCTCGTCGGCGAGGTGCAGCAGCACCTGGGCGGCGGCCGCGTGCGCTGCGTGGCCCTCGGCTCGACGGACGGCCTGACGCGCGGCCAGTCGGCGACCGACACCGGCGCCCCCGTCAGCGTGCCGGTGGGCGACGCCGTCCTCGGGCGGGTGTTCAACCTGTTGGGCGAGCCCATCGACAAGCGGGGGCCCATCGCGGCGACCGAGCGCCGGCCGATCCACCAGCCGCCGCCCGCCTTCCGCAACCTGGAGCCCAAGACCGAGGTGTTCGAGACGGGCATCAAGGTGATCGACCTGCTCACGCCCTACGTGCGCGGCGGCAAGACGGGGCTGTTCGGCGGCGCCGGCGTGGGCAAGACCGTCGTGATCCAGGAGTTGATCGCCCGCATCGCCCGCTTCCACTCGGGCTACTCGGTGTTCGCCGGCGTGGGCGAGCGCACACGCGAGGGCAACGACCTGTGGCTCGAGATGCAGGAGGCGATGATCGGCGACACGGGCAAGTGCGTGCTCGACCAGACGGTCATGGTCTTCGGCCAGATGAACGAGCCCCCGGGCGCGCGGCTGCGCGTCGGCCTCTCGGCCCTCACCATGGCCGAGCACTTCCGCGACTCCAAGGGCACCGACGTGCTGCTCTTCGTGGACAACGTGTTCCGCTTCACCCAGGCCGGCTCGGAGGTCTCGGCGCTGCTGGGGCGCATGCCCTCCGCCGTGGGCTACCAGCCCACCCTGGCCACCGAGATGGGCGCGATGCAGGAGCGCATCACCTCGACGCGCAACGGCGCGATCACGTCGATCCAGGCCATCTACGTGCCCGCGGACGACCTCACCGACCCCGCGCCCGCGACCGCGTTCTCGCACCTGGACGCATTCACGGTGCTCGAGCGCAAGATCGCCGAGAAGGGCATCTACCCGGCCGTGGACCCCCTGGAGTCGCGCTCGCGCATCCTGGACCCGCAGTACGTGGGCGACCGGCACTACGCCGTCGCGCAGGAGGTGGTGCGCATCCTGCAGCGCTACAAGGAGCTGCAGGACATCATCGCCATCCTGGGCGTGGAGGAGCTGTCCGAGGAAGACAAGGTGCTGGTGGCGCGCGCCCGGCGCATCGAGCGCTTCCTCTCCCAGCCCTTCTTCGTGGGCGAGGTGTTCACGGGCAAGAAGGGCGTGAACGTACCGCTCGGCGAGACGATCCGCTCCTTCGAGGAACTGTGCTCGGGCCGGTGGGACCACCTGCCGGAGTCGGCCTTCATGTACGTCGGCGCCATCGAGGAAGCCGCCGAGCAGGCCGAGCGCATGGGCGCGAAGGGCTAGCGCCGATGACCGCCCCCGCGCCCGCCGCATCGGCCCGCACGCTCTTTGTCGCCGTGGTCACGCCCGAAGGGCCGGCCCACGAGGGCCCGGCGCTGGACGTGGTGGCCCCCGCCTTTGACGGCGAGGTCGCGTTCCTGCCCGGGCACGCGCCCTTCCTCGGGCTGCTCGGCCGGGGCGAACTGCGCATCCGCCCGCCGGGCGCGGCGGCCCCGCTCTCCTTCTTCCTCGCCGGGGGCGTCGTCCAGGTCCAGGACGACCAGGTGGTGCTCCTGGCCGAGCGCGCGGTCCCCGCGGACGCCCTCGACCCGGCGCGCGCCCGGCGCGACCTGGAGGAGGCCCTCGCCCAGCCCGCCGTCGGCGAAGCCGGCCTCAGGGTCCGCGCGGAACGCGTGTCCGCCGCGCGCGCGGCGCTGCGCGTGGCCGAGGCGCGCCGCCCCCGCGGACCCTAGCCCAGGGGGCCAAAGCGCGCCGGGCGTCCGCGCCAGGCGGCCAGGCGCGCCAGGTACTCCGCGCGCGGGACCGCGTAGGCGCCCAGCCGCGAAAGGTGCGGCGTCTCGAACTGCACGTCCAGGCCTTCGTAGCCGCCCGCGCAGAGCACCCGGTCCAGGTGCGCCAGCGCCACCTTCGAGGCGTCGCGCCGGCGGTGGAACATCGACTCGGCGGCGAAGAGCGCCCCGACCGAGACCCCGTACACGCCGCCGGCCAGTTGCCCCTCCCAGCGCACCTCGAGGCTGTGGGCGTGTCCGAGGCGGTGGAGCGCGAGGAAGCAGGCCTTGAGCGGGGGGTCGATCCAGGTGCCCTCGGGCCGCCCGCGGGCGCAGCCGTCCACGACGGCCTCGAAGTCCGCGTCCAGGGTGACGCTCCAGCGCCGGTCGCAGAGCGTGCGGCGCATGCGCCGCGAGAGCCTTAGCCCGCCCAGCGGGAGCAGGGCGCGCGGGTCGGGCGACCACCAGAGCCGGTTTCGCCCCGAGCGCCCCCAGGGGAACACGCCGTGGCGGTAGGCCGAGAGCACGAGGGCCGGATCCAGGCTCCCGCCCACCGCGACGAGGTCGCCGGGGGGCAGGGGATCCAGGGCCGCAAAGGGCCCGGCCTCGGCAGGGGGTTCGCGGGGAGCGGGCATGTCACCGCCGCGTCCCCGGCCCCGGGAGCCCGGGGGGCGCGGCGCCGCCAGCGTAGGTTGTTCTCCGTATGGGTCCCAGGAAGAGGGCGGGAAGGGACACCCCGGCCGCCTTGCGCCACGGGCCGCCAGCGCCTACCCTGGGGCCCGGGAGTGGCGCGGCGCGTCCCCGGAAGCGCCCCCGGAAGGAAGGTCATGAGGTACAGGGTCTGGGCCGGCGTGTTCGCGCCGGCCTTCGTTCTCGCGTTCGCGGCGGTCCTCGGTGGATGTTCGAGCGCGGTCCCCGCGCCGTCCTCGCAGACGCCGGTCGTGGTGGCGGAGTCGGTCTCCGGCGCCGGTCACTCCGGCTGGACCACGCCGCCGACGGGCGCGGGCTACGCCGCGCCCGGACGGGCCCCCGTGGCGACGCGTCCGGCCGTGGAGGACGGCTCCCGCATGCCGCCCCCGCCCCCCCCGCCGCGCGTGGACGGCGTGCAGGCCCCCACCTGGAGCACGCCCGCAGCCGGCCCGCCGCCGGCGCCCTGGTGCCCCCCGGCGGCGGCGCCCGCGGCCCCGCCCCCGGCCTCCTACGCCGTCGTCCCGCCGCGCGAGTACACCGGCTGCGGCCTGCCCTGCGAGCAGGGCATCAGCCAGTGGCACGTGCGCGCCGTGGGCGGCCTGGTGTTCTACGAGGGCAAGGACCCGGCAGAGGACTGCAGTTACTGGGGCGTGGACCTGGGCCGCACGCACTGCGGCTGCTGGGGTTACGACCTGTACTACCGGAACAACACCGGGGTGTTCCGCCGCGACGCGCCCCCGCTGCGCAAGGACGGCGGCACCTGGCACCACCTGGGCGGCAAGCTCACGATGGAGCGGGGCCTGGGCGGCACGGGCTCGCGGCTCTACGGCTGGGGCGGCCTGGGCGCCGGCGCCTTCTGGACCGAGGACTACGTCGAGGACGACTCGGGCTTCGAGGCCTTCGGCGAGGTGGGCGTGGGCTACGTGCTCTCGCGCAACTTCCGCGTGCGCGCGGGCGTGAACGTGCACGGCATGGACACCGAGGTGACGCGGCGCAACCCGGCCGACGACGGCGAGAGCCGCTGGCTCTGGCAGATCGCGCCGGTGCTGCAGCTCGAAGGTGACTTCTAGCCGCCCGCCGGGCGGCCCGCCCCGGCCCGGCCGGGGGTCGGCCCGCCCCCGGGCGTCGAGGAACTTGGACACGCGACGCGTGCGCTGGACGGCTCCGCCCGCCCGTTTCGGGCGGGCGGGATCCCCGGCCGCGGTCGTAAGTCCCTTTCAGCGAAGGACTTGGAAACACGGGCCGGCCCGCGACCGCGGCCGGCCCCGCGCCGGGCCTGGCGTGTGCCAGGGCTGGGGCGAACACGCCGCCCGCCGCGCCCCCCCAGGCGCCGGGCTTCCCCGGAGGTCGGGAAATGACGTACCGCACGCTCTTCGCCTCGCTCGCGCTGCTCTCCCTGGTGGGCTGCGGCTGCACGGACGACTCCTTCTTCGGCAGTTCGCCGGAGGCGGTCCCGTCCTCGCTGCGCATCTCGACCCTGGTGCCGCCCTGCGCCATCGAGCCGCCGGAGGAGGGCCGCAAGGTGCGGCGCATCGACGTGTTCTTCCTCCTGGACGACTCGCTGACGATGGAGGCGGTGAAGCTGGGCATCATCCCCTTCAACCCCGAGGACGACCGCACGCGCACCTTCGCCGCGCAGCGGATCATGAACCACCTGCGTGACAACATCCAGGCGCGCGTGCAGGCGGCGAACCCGGGCATGGCCTTCGACTTCGCCTTCGGCGTGGGCCGCTACGAGGACTTCGGCGGGACCTTCACCAACCGCGCCGGCGACCGGGACGCCCGGCCCTTCCTGCTCAACCTGCCCGTGCTGCGCACGGCCTCGCCGGGCTTTGACGGGCTCTTCGACCAGGCGCTGGCACGCACGGCGCCCGGCGACGGGAACCCCGTCGTCAACGGCGTCCGCTCCTCGGACCCCCAGAGCGGCATCGAGGCCCTCTACCAGCTCGCCACGGGCGCGGGCTACGACGCCGACGGCGGCGGGACGACCGGCAGCGGCGGCCCGTGCAGCGTCGCCAGCCAGACGGCGCCCGGCGACAGCGGCGACGTGCCGGCGGTGCAGTTCGTGCTCAACGCGGCGACCGACCCGGACGGGCACGTCCAGTACCTGGTGCAGGACGAGAACGGCGTCACCACCCAGATCCCCGACCCCGCCAACCCGCAGCAGCAGATCCCCTGCATCGCCTCGGGGAACCTGGGCGGGGTGGGCTGGCGCCCCGACGCGGCGCGCTTCGTCATCCTGTCCAGCGACATCGCGACGGCCTCCCCCTTCCTGGCGACCCCCGCGCCCAACACGGTCGTGGGCAACACCGACGGCGCGCCGGACGCGCCGCGCGGGGTGCGCGGCGTCCCGGCCTCGGGCTTCGACGGCAACTACCGCGTGAACCAGGGCGACCCCTCGCTGCGCTTCGGCGCCGGGGCCACCGTGGCGCCGGCGGGCGCCGCCACCGTCCCGGACACGGTGGCCGCGCTCAACGCCCTGGACATCGAGGTCCTGTGCATCGGGTTCCCGCTCGTGGTGCAGAACGACGTGAAGCCCAACGGCGGCGTGGACCCGGGCGACCCCAACACGCCCAGCGACGTGCAGCGGGTGACGAACTTCGCCCCCACGCTCACGTCCTACACCTGGATGACCGCGGTCGCGCGGCTCACCGCCAACGAGGTCCAGTCGACCCAACTCGGCGGAGGCCTGGCCTTCTACGAGCCCGTGTACAACGGCGCGACGGTGTGGCCCTACGTGAGCGAGGCCGAGCAGTTCAACGAGGCCAACATCACCGACGACGTCCTGGAGGACCTCGCCTACCGCATCCAGCAGTGGATCGACGGGGGCTTCCTCAAGGAGACGGCGCTCGCGGCCAGCGCCGGCCCCCGGCCGCCGCTGTCCACCCTCACCTGGAACCTGCGGCTCACCCTCTCGCCCGGGCCCGGCTTCTCCGACGTGCTCACCCAGACCGCCCCCGGCCAGGACGTCATCAACGTGCTCAACGTGCCGATCCCGGTCTACTGGTCCGACGATCCCGCGCCGAACCCGGTGCGCGTGGACTTCACCACCCTGCAGTACCAGCGGGCGAACGACCAGGTCCCGGTCCCGGCGACCGACGTCCTGCCCTTCCTGGTGCAGGTGGTGGGGGGGAGCCTGGGCAACGTGCTGCCGGGGCAGAACGACGCCGAGGCGCAGGCGCTGCGCGACAAGACGCCCGGCCAGCTCAACGCGCTCCAGCAGGTGGTGCCGGCCCTCACGCAGGGCCAGGCCGCGGCCCAGATCACCGTCCGGGCCCAGGGCGCTCCGGGCACCGGGGCCCTCCTGACCAACTACCAGAGCGGCTGCGTGATCCTCCAGGACCTCACGCCCGGCGGCCTCGCGGGCGAGCAGCGCAGCCCGAACGGCTCCTGCGCGGGGGACTAGCGCGTCTCCGCGGGAGACGGGGGGGGCGTGCCGTTTCGCACGCCCCGTCCCGCCCGTCCACGCCGGCCCGGGCCGGGCCGGCCGGCGGGGGTGCGTTCCTAACCCTTTGAGAACAGCTGTTTTCCGGTGGAAACGCCGGAATTCTCCCGCCGCGATCTGGTGACGCTGTTTCGCATTTGCCGGCTGTTGAA
>JAPKHB010000205.1 GCA_026647295.1 Planctomycetota bacterium
ACGATTACGTGCAAGCACTAAGCTAGGATCTCAACCATGAACCACCGAACTCGCATCACCGCGACGCTGACTGTTTTATTGCTCTCGACTTTCGCCGCACGGGCGTTGGGACAAGAGGCGTTGGAGCCGGCGCCGCCGTCCCGTCCGCCTCCGCCTTCGCCCGAGAGCCTGGCCGGGCGCTTCCCGGACCTGGAGGTGCTGCGCCTGGTCGGGGCGGGCGGCATGGGGGCCGTGTACGAGGCCCGCCACCGCCGTCTGGACCGGCGGGTCGCGCTCAAGGTCCTGCCCGAGGCCCTGGGGCGCGACCCGCACTTCAGCGGGCGATTCGAGCGCGAGGCCCGGGCCCTGGCCCGCCTGGACCACCCCAACATCGTGCGCGTGCACGACTCGGGCGTCGCGGACGGGCTGCACTTCCTGGTGCTGGAGTTCGTCGACGGGGCGACGCTGCGGCAGGTGATGGACGCCGGAGGGCTCGCCCCGCCGGAGGCGCTCGCCATTGTCCCCCAGATCTGCCACGCGCTGCAGTACGCCCACGACCAGGGCGTGGTGCACCGGGACATCAAGCCCGAAAACGTGCTGCTCGACCGCAGCGGCACGGTGAAGATCGCCGACTTCGGCCTGGCCAAGCTGGTGGGCCGCGCGGGCCCCGGGGACGGGCTTACGACGACGGGGCAGGTGATGGGCACCTGGCACTACATGGCGCCCGAGCAGGTGCGCACGCCGGCCGACGTGGACCATCGCGCGGACATCTACAGCCTGGGGGTGGTCTTCTACGAGATGCTCACCGGCCAACTTCCCGTGGGACACTTCCGCCCGCCGAGCGAAGCGCGCGCGCTGGACGCGCGCCTCGACGCCGTCGTGCTGCGCGCCCTGGAGCGCGAGCGCGAGCTGCGCTACCAACGCGCCGAGGAATTCCGCACCGAGATCGACCGCCTGGGGCACCCCGACGCGCGCCGCGAGGGGACCGGACGGGCGCGCGCGTGGCGCCTGGTGGGTGCGGCGCTCGTCTGCCTGGGCGCGGGCGCCCTCGCCTTCGCGCTGGTACACGAGGCGTGGGGCGGCGTGCGGCGCGGGACGCAGGACGCCTTCCTGCGCGAGGTGATCAAGGGCAGCGCCGCCGGGCTGCTCGGGATCCTGGGCGGCGCCTGCGCCCTGCGCGCGGTGCTGCTCGCGGCGCGCGAGCGCGGGGCCGAGGGCGCCCGGCGGGCCGGGGTGGTCGTGCTCGGGGCCGTGCTGGTGCTGCTGCCCCTCCTGGCGGTCGTCACCGCGGCAGAGGTCGAACGGCACGCCCGGACGCCGCCGGACCAGCCCGGGCCCCCGATGGAGGAGCGCCGGTGACCGACGGCGGCGGGCCCAGGGCCACCTTCCGCACGACACACTGGAGCGTCGTGCGCGATGCGGCGGGCGCACCGGGCGGCGCCGCCGGCCCGGCCCTGGAGACGCTGGCGGGCGCGTACTGGCCCCCGCTCTACGCCTTCCTGCGCCGGGCCGGGCACTCGGGGCCGGACGCCGAGGACCTGGTGCAGGGCTTCTTCGCCCGGCTGCTGGAGAAGGGTTGGCTGGCCCAGGCCGATCCGGCGCGGGGCCGCTTCCGCACCTACCTCCTCGCCGCGCTCAAGCACTTCGTGGCCCACGAGCGGGAGCGCGCGCGGGCGCTCAAGCGCGGGGGCGGTCGCGCGCGCGTCTCGCTGGCGGACCTGCGGGCGGAGGACGCCCGGCTCGGGGGGCTGAAGGATCGACTGACGCCCGAGCAGGCCTTCGAGCGGCGCTACGCCGAAGCGCTCCTCGGGCGGGCCCTGGCCCGGCTGGCGGCGACGGAACGCGACGCCTCCGGCGAGCGGGCGCGGCGCTTCGACGCCCTCGCGCCGTTGCTGTGGGACGACGCGGCCCCACGCGGAAAGGTCGCACAGGCGCTGGGCCTGGCAGCGCCCGCCCTGCGCGTGGCGCTGTACCGCCTGCGGCTCCGGCTGCGGGACGCGATCCGCGCCGAGGTAGCCGCGACGGTGGACGACCCGGCGCAGGTGGACGCGGAGATCGCTTGCCTGATCGCTGCACTCGGAGACTGAAATGCACGTACGGAGCCAGGCTCCGGTCAGTCATTCGACGAGGCCCCGTCGCGAGCCGGCAGGGCCTTACGTTGCAAGCGGGGCCTCCCTGGTGGGGAACCAGTCCCCCGCGGGCTCTAAGTCCCAGGTACCTTGCGGAACCGAACCCAGGGAGGCACCCAGGGAGACGGTCGCAGGTCGGGTCAAGCGCGTCAAGTCGGCTCCTCGCGGTCCGGCCGGTCCCCACGGTCGGGATCGCCTCCCGCCATCGGGCACCGCGCGGCGAGGTAGGCTGGGAGGCCATGTGGGCGATGGGTAGAGGCGCCCGGCCAGGCCGGGCGCGCGGACTCCTCCTGCTGTGAGTCCTCGTCGGGCTCTGCACGTACGGAGCTTGGCTCGGCGCGGTCGATTCACGGGGGATCGCGGGGCAGGTGGCAGACGGCCCGACGCGTGCAGTGGCAGCGACCGAGGGGCGTGTCGCGTCCCTTGCGCCGGGAAGGGCAGGCCCCGCGCGCCGCGTCCCCGCCGGGCGTCGGAGTACGCCGGCGAGCGCATGGAACGGGGCCCACCGCTGGGCCGACGGTCTCGAATGATGGACCGGAGCCTGGCTCCGTAGGGTTATTTGACGCGGGTGAACTCGATGCGGAGGACCTCGGCGCCGTTGGGGCCGATCTCGGGGTCCCAGATGCCGATGTCGAAGTGGTCGTCGTCGCGCTCGGTGATGACGGTGCGGAAGGGCTTCTTGATCTGGCCCGTCAGGAACTCGTTCATCATGCCCTGGAAGGCAAAGGTCTTTCCGTCCGGCGTGACGGCGTTGCCGTAGGCGATCTTGGCGTCGGTGGACATGCTGTCGAAGCCGATCGTCTCGTAGCTCTTGGTCATGTTGTTGTAGCCGTGGACGTGCACCCACTCCATGGGCATGCCCATCAGCGAGCCCTTCATCCGCGACATCATCCAACGGCCCTCGATCAGCCATGAGTAGGTGCAGGTGCCCTTCGAAGGCGGCGCGGCCGGCATGCCGGGCATGGTCATGTGCGTTGCGGTCGTCCACTCGCCCAGGTACCACCCCATGTGGCGGTGCTGGGGCCCGGGGGTGATGCGCTCGAGCACCTCGGGGGGCAGCGTCCCGCCCGGAGGCGGCTCGTCCTCCTCGCTGTGGGCGACGCCCTGGTAGAGCGCGGCGCCCGTCCACAGGACGAGCGCACCGAGCGCCAGGCGCAGGGCCCGGCGGGCAAAGGGGTTCGAGAACATGGGGTGTCCTTCCTTCGGCCGCAGCCGAACTGACAGCGGGGAATCGTCCCGGCCCGGACGCGGGCCGGCTCACTCGGGGGGCGCACGCCCCGTGGCCGCGGCGCGCTCGAGGGCGAGCGCCCGCAGGAAGACGAGTTGGCCGGGCTTGCAGCCCAGCCCCGGGCGTCGCTCGACCCAGCGCCGCGCCTCCGCGCGGGCCAGCCCGGCGTCGTCCCACCAGGTCGCCCCCGCACCCGGCGGGGCCTCGCCGCAGGCCCCGAGCAGGAGCAGACAGGCGAGGCCCAGCGCGAGCGCCCGGCCCGCAGCACGGTGGCGCCGCCCGGGCCGACGGGCCAGGGCGCCCAGGCGCACGACCAGATCGGCCGGCTGCCCCAGCAGGGCCAGCGCGCCGACGGGCGCGGGCGCCGAGGCGAGCAGGTCGCGCGCCTGGGCGCGCAGCAGCGCCTGGTAGCGGGCCGCGGGGCGCGCCTTGAGCCGGCGCACCACCGCCAGGTCGCAGGCCACCTCGCGCGCGGCGCGCGCCCGGCGGCAGGCGACGCCGAGCAGCGGATGGAACCACCACAGGGCACGGACGACCTCGAAGAGGAACTGGGCGGGCAGGTCGCGCCGGCGCACGTGCATCGTCTCGTGCCACAGGGCCCCCCGGCGCGCGCGGGGCGACAACCCCTCGGACAACACGACCACCGGACGCCGGAGTCCCGCCACCAGGGCCAGCGCGGGCCCGGGCGCAAGGCGCAACTCCGGGGCGCGCGTGAGGCCCAGGCGCCGGGCGACGCGCCGCGCGGCGCGGCACAACGGCTCGGGCGCCGGGCGGGAGAAGGCGACGACCCGCCGGCGCAGCCGCGCCTCGCGCGCGCCCAGACGACCCAGGGCCAGCACCACCCCCACGCCCCAGAGGGCCGCCAGCCACGGCCCCCAGGCCGCAAGATCGAAGGACGCCTGCGCGGTCGCGGCGGCCAGCGTCGAGCCGGGCGCGGCCAGCGTCCGCGCAAGGGCGGCGTCGCCCAGCGGCGCGAGCGACCCCCGCGGCAGGAGGGCCTCGACGGGCAGCACGAGCCGGGCGAGCACGAGCCACCAAAGCCCGGCGCGCGCGCCCGCCAGGCGCCCGACCAGCACCCAGCGCTCCAGCACCAATGCGACGAGGACCAGCGCGCTGCTCTCCGCCAGGGCCTTGAGCACCCAGCCCAGCACCGGTCCGCAAGGCGCCTCGCCCCCGCTCACGGGGCCTCCTCCCCCGCCCGGCCCGCGCCGTCCGCATCGGGCGCCTCACCGGCGCGTTCGAGCAGGCGCTGGAGCGCCTTGCGGTCGGCGGGCCCCAGGCGCTCGGGCTTGAGCAGGAAGTGGACCAGCGGTTCGGCGCGGCCCTCGAAGACGCCGGCCGTGAAGGCCTCGAGTTCCCGGCGCTGGGCCGCCTCGCGGCCGACCCGCGCGCGGTACTCCCAGGCGAGCCCGCGTCGGCGCCGCTCGAGGGCGCCCTTGCCCACGAGCCGGTCGAGCATCGTCTTCACGGTCGTGTAGGCCCAGGCGACGACGGGGTCGAGGGCGGCGCGCACCTCGCGGGCCGTCGCCCCCGCGCGGCCCTCCGACGCCGCCCAGACGGCGTGCATCAGGCGCCACTCGCCTTCGCTCCAGCGGGACGGGGACCGGACCTCGCTCACGGGCTGCACCCTACTACATCTGTAACAGAGCGCAAGCCCCGCCCCGGGCGGCGCACCCGGTTTGGGACCAAAGGCCCGGGGGCCGGCCCCCCGGCCCCGCAGCGGCCCGGCGGGGCGGGCGGATCAGGCCGTGGGCCAGAGCGCCATGAAGACGGCGCCCGTCGTGAGCGCGTAGAGCAGCCCGTCCACGACGAACTTGAGCGTGATGCCCCAGCGCACGCCCTTCCAGATCGAGTCGTTGACGACGCCGATGGCGTAGCCGGCCAGGGCCACGGTCCCCGTCACCCGGAAGACCAGCGTGCCGTCCGCGCCGCGGGGCAGGGTCGTCGAGGCCACGTAGGCGGTGAGCAGCCCGACGAGCAGCGTGTACAGGAACCACAACCCGAGGGACTTGCCCAGGCTGGGCACCCGGTTGGGCAGCACGGTGAGCCAGCCGACCGGGCCGCGTTCGTACTTCGCCACCATCTCGGGGCTGCACATCTCCTTCATCGAGGGCGGCGCGGGGAACATGTACTGCCCCGGAAGCATCGGCTGGCCCCGCAGCGCGTCCAGCAGGGCGTCTTCGCCGGGAACCTTGCCGCAGTCGCCCTTGTGCATGGGCGTGGCCATGTGGATGATCGAGCTGACGACGAACACGCCGACGCCCGAGAGCAGGATCGCGAGCCAAAGGTCGATGAGTTGCGGCATGGGGCCCTCCCGGTGACGCCCCCGGCCGGCGCGGACGGGCGCCGCCGCGGGGCGAGGGGAAGCAGCCTACCCGGAAGGCCGGGCCGCCCGGAAGGCTTGGGCGTCAAGCCTGGGCGGCCTCCAGGGTCTCGTCGTCGGCCGGGCGGCCGGGGGTGTCCCGCCACTCGGCCGCCTTGCGGTCGGCGACGTGCATCAACCGGAGCAGGGCGTCGGTCGCCACGACCGTGTAGGTGCCCAGCATGGCCACGAACCAGCACACCAGGTCGATGGCGCTGGTGGCTGTGAAAAGCGGCCCCGCCTCGGGGTCGGAGGTCCAGCCCACAGCAGGCCGGCCGAACACCCGGGTATCGGCCAACCCGACCACGACCAGCACCAGCCCCACCGCCGTCACGACGCGGGCGTGGGTGCGGACCGCCGCCACCCAGCCGCGCGCCTCGGCGGCGGTGCGGGGCTGGGTGAGCGCCCGCGCGCGCCACACGAACACCGTCGGCGCCAGGGCCACCAGCAGCACGCCGATGGACAGGGCCGCGGACCCGGAGAGTTGCACGATCTGCCCGAACACGACGATGAAGAACACGGTGTAGAGCGGGGCCATGCCGGCCGCGACGACGGCGCCCACCGCGCGCGTGGGCAGCAGCGTCTTGACCGTGAGCGCCGCCCGCAGCGCGCCGGGGAAGAGCGCGAGCAGGCTGGGCACCGCGCTCCAGAACAGCGCGATCGCCAGCAGCACCTCGGCAAACATCCGGTTCACCTGGGCGACCTCGACGCCCTGATCGCGGGCCACGGCACCCCAGTCGAACATGAGGTCGGTGAGCGGCAGCAGCGTGACCAGCAGCGGCACCGCCACCGCCACCGACCAGCCCAGGAGCAGCAGGCGCCCGGAGCGCCGCGCGTCGGGCCAGGTCCGGATCGCCCCGACCAGGCAGCCCAGGAGCACGGCCTTGGACAGGAACACGACGACCACGAGGAAGGAGGCAAAGCCCGTGATGACCGCCTGGTCCGCGAAGTCGTCCAGATTGCTGATGGCGTCGATCAGCGCAAAGACGATCGCGACGGCGGCGAAGACGAGGGCCACCCAGGCGACGGAGCGACGCCAGGCGAGCAGGTCCTGGACGCGGGCGTTGGTCACGGGCCGGGGCGCGGCGGCGAGCGCGGCCCGCTCGGCGGCGGTCGCGGCCAGGCGGGAGAAGTCGCACCGCGCCGCCCGGGTGGCGTGGCGCAGCGCGACGCTGACGGGGTCGGTGGCCTCCGCCGTCGCCGTGATCGGACCCGGGTCGTTCATCGATCTGCCTCCGCGCGGAAGGCCGGCATTCTGCGCACGGAGGCGGGTGCCGGCAACCGTATGCGTTCAGGGGTCGGAGGTAC
>JAPKHB010000206.1 GCA_026647295.1 Planctomycetota bacterium
GGCGTGTGCGCTGGATGCGCTCGAGCGCCTCGATCGCCGGGGCGAACTCGGGGATGGTGGGCACCTCCCGGCGCAGCGTCTCGCCCACGGTCAGGGCGTCGAGCACCTCCACGTCGCGGCCGCGCTCCAAGCGGATCCCCTTGCGCGCCAGGGCGAGGGTGTAGACGGAGTCGCGGCACAGACGCCGCGAGACGGCCAGGCTGGTCACCGTGGCCAGCATGGCCGGAAGCAGCACGGCGTAGTCGCGGGTGAGTTCAAAGAGGAGCAGGATCGCGGTCAGCGGGGCGTGCGTCGCCCCCGCCAGCACCGCCCCCATCCCGACCAGGGCGAGGGTCACCGCGGCCGGCTCCCCCCCGGGCAGGTGGGTGGCGGCGGCCGCCGCCGCACCGCCCAAGGTGGCCCCGAGGAAGAGCGCGGGGGCGAAGACGCCGCCGGGGAAGCCCGCGCCGATGCACAGCGCCGTCGCGACCAGCTTGGCGACCAGGAGCGCGAGCAGGAGGCCCAGGCCCGGGCCGGCCCCGCCGAGCACGGCCTCGACCGTCGGGTAGCCAACGCCCAGCACGCCGGGCAGCCACAGCGCGAGCGCCCCCACCGCCAGGCCGGCGAGCGCGGGCTTCATCCAGGCAGGCAGGCGCAGGAGGGCGAAGAGGTCCTGCGCGCCGTGGATGGCGCGGGTGTAGCCGGCGGCCACGACGCCGGCGAGCGCGCCGAGCGCCACGAAGGCCGGCAGGCCCCCCGCGCCGGGCGGGGCGTAGGGCGGGATCGCAAAGGCCACGTGGTGTCCGGCCAGCACGTGGGTGAGCGCCGCGGAACTCACCGCGCCGAGCAGCACCAGGGCGAGCGCGCCGCCGGCGATCTCGCCCAGGATGATCTCGACCGCGAAGAACACGCCGGCGATGGGCGCGTCGAAGGCGGCCGCGACGCCGGCGGCCGCCCCGGCCGCGACCAGCGAGCGCGTGCGGTCGTCGGACAGCCGCAGCACCTGCCCGAGCATCGAGCCCGCGGCGGCGCCGAGTTGGACGGAGGGATCCTCCGGGCCGACCGAGGCGCCCGACCCGATCGACACGCCCGCGGCCACGCCCTTGACCGGCGCGCGCCGCCAGCGCAGCCGACCGCCGGCCAGCGCGACGGACTCCATGATCCCCGCGACGCCGTGGTGGCGTTCCTCGCCCACGAAGCGCTGGCGCAGCACGCCGACGACCACCCCCCCGAGCGCCGGCAGGAGGAGCGCGGCCGCGAGCGCCCCCAGGCCAAGGCCCGCCACGAGGTCCCCGCCCCCCAAGGACACGCATCCGATCCAGGCCTTGAAGGCGTGGACGCACAGCGCGGCCGCCAGCCCGACCGCGACGGCCGCCGCGCTCAAGGCAAAGGACTCGGGCCAGGCCCCCGGCGCGAAGCGGTCCAGCAGCGGCGCGGGGCCTGACGCGCGATCGGGCATGGCGAGAGTCTGCCGCGGCACGCGCCCTTGGCCAACGCTGCGCGCCGGCCGGTGCCGACCCAGGGCCGGGGCCGGTCGGGCGCCCGGGCCGCGGGAAAGGCCGAGGCGCCGTGCTAGGATCGCCTTCCGGACGACGGATGCCGGTCTCCACCCACACCTCGACCGTCTGCCCGCGCTGCGAAGCCCCCATCCGCGGCAACTTCCGCTACTGCCCCGAGTGCGCCTACCGGCTGCGCCCGGGGCCCCGCCAGGTGACCGAACCGGCGCCCTCGGCGGCGCAGCGGCTAAGCCTCTCGCTGCTGCTCACGCTGGGCGCGTTGCTGGGCGTCGGGGCCTTCCTGGCGGGGCGCGAGTTGTTCCGGGACCCGGACGGGGGGCCCCAGGTGAGCGTCCAGGTGCTCACGGTGGCGGACATCCCCCAGCACCTCGTCTACATGCCCCCGGCGGCGGCGGTCTACGACTTCAGCGAACTGCGCTGGGAGCCCGTGGCCGACGCCGAGGCCTGGCGCCAGGTCACCGAGGCGGTCGAGTACGACGCGGGGCGCGCCTTTGCGGCCGAGGCGCTCGCGCGGCCCGCGCTCCTCCTCGGAGCCGACCGGCTGCTCGCCCGCTGGGTGCTGGCCGTCGAGGAGGTGCTGGAGGACACGGGCCGTCCCTACCCCCGTCCGGTGCGCACGCGGCCCTTCCACCTCCTCGCCCACGAGGTCTCCCGCAGCCAGTACGCCGAGTTCCTCACCGACGTGCTGGCCAACCCCGAGTGGATCCGGCGCCTGGAGGCGAGCCAGGACCTGGCCATGCTGTGGCGGCCCCAGGACACGGACGAGTCCCCGCACCAGACCTACCACTCCGAGAGCTACATCCGCTTCTGGTGGCAGGCCGTGCAGGCCCACGCCCGCGAAGCGGCGCTAAGGCGCTGGCGGGAGGGCGACCCCCTGCCCGAGGAACAGCCGCTGCCGGATTGGCTCGCGCACACGCCGCTGGCGCCCGAGGCGGCCGCGCGCCTGCTCATCCCGCCCCACTGGGTGACCGCGACGGGCCCGGACCCCGCCTTTGCGTGGGAGATGGTGGGCGACCCCAACTGGCCCGTCACCGAGGTCTCCTGGTTCGACGCGGAGGCCTTTGCGCTGTGGGCGAGCCGGCGGCTGGGCATCAGCCTGCGCGTGCCCACGGACCTGGAGTGGCGCCGGGCGTTTCACCGCGGCAATCCCTACCGCTCGCAGGAGGAACCGGGCTGGCGCTACCCGTGGGGCCGCGAGCGGCGCGACTGGGCCTGCAACAACCTGAACTACTGGCAGCGCTACATGAACCAGGAGGTCCCGCAGTTGCTGCCGGTGCTCACGCTCTTTCCGGGCGACGAGGCCTTCCGCCGCGAGGGACTGCTGTACTCGATGGCGGGCAACGCCGCGGAGTGGCTGCGCAACTCCTACTACGGCAGCACCGGCGACGGGCCGCTGCTGCCCGACGGGGCGGAGGTCACCCGCGACGGCCTGTACCTGCACCTGGCGCTGCGCGGGGGCGGTTCGTACCGCTTGGGCATCTCGGACTGCGCCCTGGAGGCGATGGCGAGCCGGCCCAAGGGCGAACGCGCCATCGACGCCGGCTTCCGTCTCCTGGTCCGGGACCTGTGAGCCTGCGCCAGGGGCTGGCCTGGCTGGCGCCGCTGCTGGCGCTGGCCGCGCTGCTCTGGGGCCTGGACCCCGGTGGCGCGGGGCCCCCGCTCGAGCCGCCCGCAGCCCCGGCCCCTTCGCCGCCGCCGGATGCCGGCCCCCGAATGGCCCCCGAGCCCCCGCGCGAACCGGCGGTCGCCCCCCTCGCCGGGCCACCGCCGGACGACGTACCGCGCATCCTGCCCCCCGAGGCGGCGATCGAGGACCTGCGCGACGCGCTGGCCGGGACGGACGAACGCGCGGAGGCCGCGTCCGAGGCCTTCGCCGCGCTGCGGGCGCTCTCCGCCCGGGGCGGCGAGGCGGCGCGCCGCCTGCGCGAGCAGGCCGCGGGGCTGGTGGGCCCGCGGCTGCGGCGGGCCGTGATCGCGAGCCTGGGCGCCGACCCGACGCCCGAGACCCGCGCCTGGCTGCTCGGGCGCCTCGCGTGCGATCCGCCCGGCGCGGACGCGCTCTCGGCCCTGATCGCCCTGTGCGTGGGCGAACCCGGCGCGGGCGGGGCGACCGTGGCGCTCGGACCGGGGCTCGAGGTCTCGCTCGCGGCGCTGCCGGCCGCGGCAAACGTCGAGGCCGCGACGCGCGCCTTCGTGCGCCGGGCCGACCCCGCGCTCGCCCGGGAGGCCCTCCCGGTGCTGCGGGTGGCGCTGGGCGGCGCCGGCCGGCTCGCCTGGCTCGTGGACGCTTCCGGCGCCGTGGCGCTCGTCGCGCACCTGGACGCCGCGGGGCGCGCCGCGCTCCTCGCCGTGGCGCACGCCGACCCGGCGCTGGACGCGGCCGCCCGGGAGCGCCTGCTGGGCGCGTTGCGCTGACGCCTCCCGCGCGGACGCCGCGGGCCGCGCGTCAGCCGGCGAGGAACTCCTTGGATCGGACGCGGATGCCCTTGGCGGCCGAGAGGTCGCGCGCCGTGGCGTCCTTGCGCGCGATCACGCGCCGGAGCTTCTTCTCCCAGACGACCTGCACGCACTCCGCCACGTACGGGCAGTCCCGCGTGCGGCAGACGTAGGTCTCGGATCCGAAGCAGTCTTTCTTCTTCGACATGGGTCCTTGCCGGTCGGCCCTGATCGTACGGGCTGCGCGGCGCGGGCACAAGGCCACCCCGCGCAACCCTCTGCTCTCCCATCGGCCAGGGCGGGGCGGGGCTCAAGCCCCGGCCGCCCCCCCACCGGCCACGGATCCCCCGCGTCCGGCTCCTGTTAGCCCGTCGGATGCGACGAAAGCGGCAACGAAAGGGCCCCCGGGCCCCGCCGGGGGCCCGGGGGCCCGGTGGCCCTGGGTGGAGCGTTGACGTAGCCGGCGGTGCTACTCGGCCTTCTCGGCCACCTGGAGGCGGTGCGTGCGGAACAGCTCGACGCGCTGCGCGCCGTCGAGGTTGCGCACCTGGCCGAGCGCGGCCAGGGCCGCGGTCGCCACGTCGCCCTCGCCCTTGGCCGCCTCCATCAGCGCGGCGACCTGCTCGGGGGTGGCGTCCTGGGCCGAGAGCACGCCGCCCAGGGCCCGGGCCGCAGCGGCCCGCAGTTCGTCGCCTTCGCCTTCGGTGAGCACCTGCACCAGCGCGTCGGCGCCGCCGACCTTGATGTTGCCCAGCGCGCGCACGGCGTTGAGCCGGATCTCGGGCGTCGGGCCCGTGGTGGCCGCCGTGGCCAGGGGCTCGACGGCGACTTGCAGGTTGAAGGTGGCGCAGGTGAAGTCCATGTCCGCGAAGGCGCCCGCGGCCTTGGCCGCCAGCGCGTTGGCGCGCTCGCGGTCGGGGTTGAGTTCCCCGGCCTCGGCCGCCTCCGTCACGGTCGCCAGCACGGCCGACTCGACCACCGGCGTCTCGATGAAGCGCACCTTGTCGCCGTACTTGGCGGCGTAGATCTCCTGCACGCGGGCCTTGCGCCCCTCGGGCGTGTCGTCCAGCAGGACCACCACGCGCATCTCCTGCGTGCGGGCGTCGGCGAAGATCTCGTCGATGACCGTCAGCGAGGAGGAGTGCCGCGCGGACGGCACCGTGTTGGTCGGGTCGCCCAGGTCGGCGCGCACGATGATCACGTCCAGCGTCGGCGAGTTCTTGGCGCGGATGACGCCGTTGGTGCCGCTGCTGTCGCCGGCCGCCACGTAGCCGCCCTGGTGCAGGGCGATGAGCAGCTTGGCGCGGGTGTCGTCGCGGTCGTCGATCACGAGCACCTGACGCACGGCGCTCTCCGACGCCGCCTGCGCGGCCAGGGCCGCCACCTTGTCGGCGTTGGCCAGCCCGCGCTTGGGGCTCATGTGCAGCGCCGAGATCGCGGCCGCGTAGCGCACCCGCTTGTGCGGCGCGACGAGGGCGTCGCCCAGCGGGCTGCCCTTGAGGGACTCGCCCCCGTAGGCCGCGGCCATCAGGTAGCAGCACTCGACGGCCACCTCCCAGTCCTCCTGGGCGAGCGTGGTCGCCAGCGCGTCGCTGGCGGCCTGGAAGCCCTGGGTCTTGGCCAGGTCGAAGGCGCCGGCGAGGGCCTCGGGGGCCTCGCCGCCGTTGCCCTTGAGCACCTCGGCCTCGACCCGCTGGGCGAGCAGCGCGCGCACGAGCAGGGACCGGGCGCCGGCGTGGGCCGGGTCGATCGCCAGGGCGTCGGCCGCGCACTCCTCGGCCATCAGGTAGGGGTAGAGGTAGGAGGGCGCCGTGTAGCGCGCGACCGCCCCGTCTTCCCAGCGCCACAGGTTCTTGACGCTGTCAAAGGCGGTGACCAGCGAGACCTCGTCGGCGTAGTAGCGGTTGCCCATGCGGGCGTAGATGTCCGCCGCGCTGCCCTTGCTGCCGCCCAGCCGGGCGAGCGCCTTGGCCGCGGCGGCCTTCGCGCCCTCGTCCTCGTCGCCCGCGGCCACGCGGGCCAGGGCGGCCACCGCGCGGCGGTCCCCCAGGTCGCCCAGCGTGCGGGCGGCGAAGAGCCGGATGCGCGCGTCCTCGGCCTCGAGCGCCTCGGCCAGCGGCACGGTGGCGGCGTCGCCGATCTGCTGGAGCGCCAGCATGGCGTTGACCAGCGTGCCGTGGTCCTCGCTCGCCAGGTAGGGCACGAGGCCCGGCACGGCGAGTTCGCCCGCGGAACGCAGGCGGGCCCGCGCGGCGCGCTGGCTGGCGATGTCGGCGCTGTTCACGGCCGCCTCGATCGCCGCGCGGATCGCGTCGGCGTCGGCCATGCGCTCGGCCTCGACGGGCCGGGCCTTGTCCATGAGGTACTTGATGTACTTCTCGTGGTCGCCGCCCTGGGCGAGCGCCCGAAGGAGGACGCGGTTCTCGGCCGCGCGGATGATGGCGAAGACCTCCTCGCCCTCCGGGTTGCCCGCCACGTACTCCTGGAGCTTGGCGAGCGCGTCCTCGTAGCGCCCGGCTCCGTAGTCCGTCAGCGCATCCTTGAGCAGGTCCCCGTCGGCGAACGCGGCCCCCGCAGGCGCGAGCACGAGGCTCGCCGCGAGCAGCACGGCAGACACCAGCGCGGTTCCCACACGAAGGCGGGTTGCCTTCATGAAGTCCTCCCTTCGACGACCAGGCCCGACGGGCGTCCGGACTCCCTCCGTCCGGCGGTGCCGCCGCGTCGCTGTTTTGTCCGGATCCCGGCACGGCCGGGGCCCGGTAGACGCGGGAGTGTACGGCCCGTGCAAAGCGGGTGTCAAGAACGGCCTTACGGCGGGCGGGCGGGCGTATCTCCTTTCCTGACAACGACTTACGCCGATGGGCCAAAGAATCGTCTCGGGGCGCGGTGGCGGATTGGGCGGCCTTTTGCGGATCGGACCGCCCGGCCTCGGGGGGCCTAGCGCCGCCCGGCGCGCCCCAGCGCGGCGAACAGCGCCGCGCCCAACAGCGTCGTCCCGAAGCCCGCCGCCGCCGCCCAGATCGGGTGGAAGCCGAGCCCGGCGGCCAGGCCGCCTGCGGGCAGGC
>JAPKHB010000207.1 GCA_026647295.1 Planctomycetota bacterium
CGTGGCGTGCTTGCTGCACCCCCAGGTTTCGGGCAGCCGCAACGCCACCGTTTTCCTGCCGAACCATGCGAATTGCAAGTTCCTGCTGTCGGTCCGCGAAGCGGCGCACCACGTACGGTCCATGGTCGGTGGAACCGTCGTCCACGATGACCACTTCTAAGTTCGCTACGCGCTGTCGCTTGACCGACTCCAGGGCCCGCCCAATCGTAGGCTCCGCATTATGCATGGGCACTACTACGGAGATCGGCGGATCGCCAAGCATTACCATGCCCCCGGCACCTTGACTGCCGCTCGGAAGGCGTAAACCCCCTTCTCGCCGCAGGAAGCGGCGAAGGACTGTCCGCACCCGTGACGTGCAGAGCACCCTGCGAAGGCCGCGCCAAGCAGCAGAAAGTGCAAGTTCCCGTAAAACTGTACGTACAGAACCGGGTTGTCGGTAAGCATTATTAGAGCGAAGGGAATGAAGCCGGCAGCAGCAGCGTACGCAAGGATGCGCCCGTTAGTTGCCATTCGCCGGGCCCGCCGCACTAGGCCGATCCCAGTAGCCAGCATGGCCAGTGCCAAAGCGGTCACTCCCACTAGGCCAAAATCGTATAGCACCTTGAGCCAGTCGTTGTGCGGCAGGTACAACTCGAATCCAGCCCAACCCATCCGTGACCGACTAGCATTGAGCCCATGACCGAGCAGCGGCGACTCATCGACTTGATCCCAAAGAGTCTCCCACATAGGAACTCGTCCGCTCGTGGCAAAATCGGGATTAGACAGGCTGATGTCCTGCCAGGTGCCCTTGCCGGAGTAGAATGTTCGCTGACGTACGCGCTCAGTGCTTAACATAAGAAGCCCGGCGAGTAGCATGATGCCGGCAAACGCAACCCTGCGGGTGATTCGTAGCGGCCCTGGCGCGAGCACAAGTGACAGGCCTATCGCCGCCATGGCCCCTCGGGTCATGACCACCAGCGGCATCATGCAGACCGCCCCGTAGTACACAAGATGTACACGGCTGCCCAGCGAGTAGCGCACCGCGTACACGGCCCCGAAGAGCAGCACCGCAATCGCCTCTGCGGCCATGTAGCCGTGCCCGACGAGGTGCCCAGAAAGGAGCCCCGGCAATCGCAGTATTAGCAACGCGAGAATTACAAACACGCACCGATCCAAAGTCCTTAGAAGAGCCTCAAACTGCACCTCCTCCCAACGCAGTGTCGACGCCGCGCAGCCGACTACGAGAGGCGCTACCATTTGAACTAGGCTTTGCAAAGCCGCCGGGTCGTCGCCCCGCAACAGCCCATTGAGCACGAGCACCCCCAGCCACGGGAGCCAGATGCTAATAGGAAATGAAAGCCGATCCGCTTTCGCAGTCACTACTACTGCCGCAAACGCGGTCGGAACAACCCACGCCCAGCCTGTGACATTGAATCCGGCAACCGTCCACCCACCGATGACCCATGGTACGAACACACCGGCAAGCACGAGCCATGCGAGCGGATGCACGCGAGTGCGGGAACTGCTTTGCCGCATTGGAGGGGCACGCGTCAGCCCGTTACTACCCGCAAGGGTCGGCAACGTGTGCCCGCTATGGGCCAGACCCGACGGCCCGGTCGAGGCGCCCTCAAAGCCCATAGAGCATCCGGACAGCGTTCTCATAGCGCGCCACACCGAATCGTTCGGCAACGTCCGCTTTTCCCGCTTTGCCCATTTCTGCCCGTCGCACAGCGTTGCGCAACATCGATATCAGCGCGTGCGCGAAGGCCTCGGCATCCGCAACGGGGCACAAAATGCCCGTGCGCCCGTCCTGCACGACCTCTTGGAGCCCCCCGGTGCGCGATGCCACCACCGGGACGCCGCACGCCAGCGCCTCTGCAGCAGCGAGGCCAAAACCCTCGTAGCGCGACGGAACCGCCACGACATCCACAACGCTCATCAGCCGAATGGTGTCCGTCCAGGACAGGCCCCCGACCCACCGCTGCCCCGCACCAGTGCCGGTAACCCAACGCGGCGCCAGCCCCCGACCCTCGCCTACTTTATCAGCACCGCCGGTCGGTCCCGTCAGCAAGAGTTGCACGTCGGGCATCGTGGCGCGGACAATCTCGTGAGCGGAAAGCAGGACATCTAGACCTTTGCCCTGAGTAAGACGGCCAAACATCCCGATCGTCGGCCCGTCACCCAAACCCCATCGCCTGCGCGTCTCGGAGCGATCAGTCGAACAGCCGATGCCCGCGATCGCCGCGACGTCTACTGCATTGTACAGTACGCTCCAGCCGCTCCGCCGCGCTCGCCGCGCGTTCGACCCTGCGGGCGACGGCCGCGGATCGGCGTCTGCGACGGCAGCCCCTTCGGCCGCAGCGCGGGGCCCAAACCACGACCGGAGCGCGCTCAAGGACACGGCGGTCACTCCCTGACAGAGGAAGGCACTTGCCTTTAGCAGCAGTCGCGGGAGGCGCCCCAGCCCGGGGTGCCAGGGCTGATGTACTGTGGCGAGGACCGTCGGCACCCCAGCTAGCCTCGCTGCGAGCACTGCTGCGGCCCCCGGCGCCACATACTGGATGTGGACTACCCGGGGCCGCCAGCGCACGAGGTACGCGCGAAGCCGCGCCGCAACTGTAACAAGCCCCGCGCTGCGCTCGACCCCGAGCAGATCGGTCGGCACGCCGGCGCAGCGGAACAGCTGGACGACCGCTGGCTCAGACTCATGATAGCAGACGACCCGCACGGAGACCCCCATTCGAACGAGCGTCTTTCCCAAGGCGAGCGTCTGGACTTCGGTCCCCCCCGTCAGCAGGCAGGGAATCCCGATCACCGCATCAGCCGCCCCCCCACGGCTTTCAGCCGTGTGCGCTACCGCAGACCACGGTCTATTCGGCACCGACCCCTCCTGGGGGTGGGAATGAGCCAGAACCTGACAGTTGGCGGGGGGGTTTAACAACCGGTTTCACGTGAGGACGCGATGCTGAATTGTTTCCCCATGCTACCGCGGAACGTCTCGCCACGCAGATGGAAAGCAAACATCCCTACAGTGCCCCGAATCACGCCGGCGCACCAGCGGCCAGGGCAGTACGACTCGACAAGTCGCCTCGCTTGTGCCGCACTCAATCACGGCAGGTCCACATCGCGATACAGGCGCGCCATTGCCCTGGCAGCCTTTTGCCAGCAGAATGTCGAAGCTTGGGCCAGGCCGGCGGCTGCCATCGCCTCCAGCGGGAGGTCGCCGCGCATCACGGCCCGCATCGCCGAGCACAACTCCTCGCGGCTCGTGCCCTCCAAATAGTGCGCAGCCGGGCCCCCGACCTCCGGCAAGGAGGAAGAGTTCGTCGTGACAACAGGCGTGCCGCAGGCCATAGACTCCAGAACCGGGAGGCCAAACCCTTCGTACTCCGAGGGGAACCAGCAGACTTGCGCGCCACAGTACAAGTCGCGCAACTGCGCATCCGCCACAGCGTCGATGAGAACGACACGGCCGCCGCCGGTGCGGGCAGCCTTGGCGCGTATCGCTGACGGGGCCTGCGGCCACACGAGGACCAAACGGGGGGGGGCGGGCCGGACGCCCAGGCTCAAGTACGCGTCCAAAAGCACATCGCTGCGCTTCCGCCCCATGCTGCAACTGACCGCCAGCCAGAATGGCCGCTCGATTGCGTGGCGGGCCCACAGGCGTGAGCGCAGGGCCAGGGTGTCAGGCTCGGGGCGAAAGGTCGTGCGATCATAGCCCCATGCGACCACGTGTATCTTGGTCACCGGCACGCCGAACGCGCGGGCGATATCCCGCTTCGAGGCCTCGGAGCAGGTGACAATGGCCGCACACCGGTGCGCGTGCGCGGCCACTTGGACCCCCTCTCGCGGGCAATGGAGGTGCGCCTCTGGACGAAGGACGAACATCGCATCGTGAATAGTGATGATTGCCTTCTCGACGCAGCGGACCGGGGCTAGGTTTGCGGGCCCGTGAAAGAGGTGCCCTCCCGACGCCCGCTCCACTAGCGACGTGGAGTGTGCGACACGCTCCCCAAAGTTACCACGGGGCAGCGGCACGCGGACGGCCCGCCGCCGGATCTGGGGCGCCAATTGACGGAGGTTGGGCCGAAGCCCACGGACGAGAAACCTGAAGTCCAGCCCTGTCGGAGGCGTCAGCGCCGCGAGCGCGCCCGCCAGCTCGCGAGCCGTGCGGGCAATGCCGTTCCGGGGCGGCGCCCTTTCGCTTGAGACGCCGGGAGTGACATCGAAGACCACCCGCCTCACCCGGTACACGGCCCTGCCCCGTTTCTCCCCAATGAGACAGATGATAGGTGCGGGCCGGATGGACTCCCCGCCCCCCGCGCCTCCTGCTCATGGACTCCGACGACCCCGCCGATATGCTCCTCAAAGGTTCTCCGCGATGCGCACCCTGCGTGCTCTCCCCTCGCTAGCAGGCTAGGGCGATGTAGCACTTCGAGCACTTTTCGTTGAAGCGCCGCCGGGGAGTTAGGCTCCACTACGTTGTGGCCGAGCTGCCCCTGAAGGATCTCCTCGGCGGTCCTCGTCCAGACAAACGGTCTGGGATTTGTGCTGTGCGCCGCGATGTAGCCGTCGATCGCCTGGATGATCTGTTGGACTGTGCGGAAGGCTCCGCGCCATAGGCGCCTGTCTGTGAGGTCGCGAAAGAATCTCTCGATGGCATTGAGCCACGAGCTGCTGGTGGGCGTGAAGTGCATGTGGAAGCGCGGGTGCCGCTTCAGCCACCGACGTAACGTCGGGTGCTTGTGCGTCGAGAGGTCGTCCACGATCAGGCGCAGGTCGAGTTCCGGCGGGGTTTCTGCGTCGATCAAGGCAGGGAAGCGAATCCACCCCTGGTTGCGGTGCCTCGGCATGCAGGTCGAGATGGCGCGCCCGTGGGCCATCTCAATCGCAGCAAAGAGAGTCGTCGTTCCGTCGCGCTTGTAGTCGTGTGTCATCGTCCCGCAGCGGCCCGGCACGATCGGCAGGCTGGGCTGGGTACGATCCAGGGCTTGGTACTGGCTCTTCTCGTCGGCGCCGAGCACCAGCGCGTCCTCCGGGGGGCTCTCGGCCACACCGCGGTGGGGGCCACCCTGGCCCAGACAGCACGCGGACGGTACTTACGGAGCCTTGCCGGCGCAGGGGGTGGGATCTTGGCCTTGCCTGCGCATCGCATTTCGACCGGAGCCTTTACGCCGAGAGGAAAGGACGAAACTGGGCGATGGCCCCGGGAGCTGGGCGGCCCCCGAGAGTCCGCCAGCCACGGATAGATGAAGCCTGCTAAGGGCAGGAATACTACCGTCCGCGTGGTCGAAGTATCGACCCAGACTACCGTGGTCCCCGGCATTGCCCTGGGTAGTCCGACACACCGAGCCCCCGCGTGCCCTCCCAATCCAAGGTCAACCGCATATCTGCACGACTGGCTGCCAGGCCGGCGACCACCGGGCGGTGCGTAATCAGGATGATTGTGAGTCCCGCAGAGTGCGCCATGAGCCCCCCCATCACTGCACGCTCGGTGCGCTCATCCAGGGCCGAACTCGCTTCGTCCAGGCCGAGGATGGCCCGGCCGGCGTAGAGGGCGCGGGCGATGGCGATGCGTTGGCGTTGGCCGCCGCTAAGGCGGACGCCCATGTCGCCGACGATCGTGTCGTAGCGGTCGGGTAGTTCGTGTTCGATGAACCGGGCGATCGAGGCCCGCTGGGCACAGTGCCGCACGCGCGCCTCGTCGACCTCGGCGGGCGGAACTCCGAAGGCGATGTTGGCGCGGACGGTGGCGTCGATCAGCACGGGGTGCTGCGAGACGTAGGCGACCTGCTTGCGCCAGGCGGGGATCTGCTCGGCGGTCAGGGGGACTCCGTCCACCACGATCGCGCCTTCCTGGGGGCGCAGCAACCCGAAGAGGAGATCCAGGGCGGTTGACTTCCCGGATCCGGTGGGCCCCACGAGCGCGAGCGAGGAGCCGACCGGGATCTCCATGGAGAAGTCCTTGAGCACGGGCTCACGTCGGGTCGGATAGCGGAAGGTGATCCCACGAAGGCCGATGCTGTGGCGCGCGAGGGGGACGGGCGCGGCGTCCTTCGGGGAGGTCGCCTCGACGGGGGTCGTGAGGAGTTCCCGGCAAAGGTTCTGCACGGCCGTCCTGCGAAAGCGAACGGCGGTCAGGGACTGATAGCAGCCTTGCAGGGCCGGAACCAAGCGATAGCCGGCGAAGGCGAAGAGGCCGAGGAGCGTGATGGTCGCACCCGGCGTGCGGCTGCTGCCCAGCGCCACGAGGGCGAGGACGATGACGCTCCCGAAGGCGAGGACCTCGATAGCCGACTTGGGCAGTTGGCCAATCGCGTCCTGGGTCACCTGGGCGCGGGTGTATTGCTTCGTGTGCGCGGAGAATCGGTCGAGGTGGCCCTCCTCGCGCTCGTAGAGCTTGACCTCGCGGATGGCCGCGAGGGCCTCCGAAGCGCTCTTGTAGCGGGCCTCGTTGGCTTCGACGCGGATCCGCCCGGCGCGGTGGATGCGGGCCTTGAGGATGCGGAGCGTGAGGGCGTAGGCCCCGCCCAGGGTGACGCCGGCGAGGAGCGCCATCCAGGGATCGACCACGATCAGCATGGTGATGAGGAGGAGCACAAGGGCCGCCCGACTGATGAGGAAAAGCAGCGGGAAGATGTAGTCGTTCGTGACGTGCTGGACCTCGTCCAGGACGGAGCGGGCGAGGTCGGTGGCGTTTCGGGAGAGGTGGAACTCGTACGGGGCGTGGAGGTAGGTGGAGAGCAGTCGGCGGCTTAGGCGCTCGTTGACGTCGGCGGTGAAGCAGGAGGTGCGCCAGCGGACCAGCGCCTGGAGGGTGTTGCCGACGAGCAGGAGGGTGAGGCTTGCGAAGCCCAGCGCGATCACGAAGTCGCGCCGGGAGGTGAAGCCCAGGGCGTCGTAGGCCCAGGAGAGGTGGCCGCTGGCCTTCACAGATTCGGCGTCCACGATGGCGCCCAGGAAGGGCAGGAGCGAGGCGACCGTC
>JAPKHB010000208.1 GCA_026647295.1 Planctomycetota bacterium
GCGAGGAAGCGATCGACCGGCGCCGGGGTGGCTTGGATCGACCGGCACCAGGCGGCGATGGCGCGCGCGATGCGCTCCGTGCTCACGGCGCGGCTGCCAAACGCCGCCTCGAAGGCCTCGGCGTAGCGCCCGCCCTCCTCCAGGCGCCGCCCCACCGGCACCAGGCGCTGCAACTCCCGGCGCAGCCGGGCCGCGTGCGCGCGGCGCTCGGCGGGCGTGCGCTTCGCGCTGCGCTCGCGCTCGTCCTCGGCGACTTCGTCCTCCGCGTCCTCGCCATCCTCGGCGTCGGCCGCCTCGCCTTCGGTGCCCACCTCCGCCGGCGCGGGGTCCGGCCGGGCGCCCTCGGCCGAGGCCGCGGGGTCCGCCTCGGGCGCGGCCGGGGGCTCGCCCCCCGCCGCGGCTCCCGGGGCGGGGGCGGCGGGCGCCGGCGCGGCGGGCGTTGCTGGCGCCTTGGCGCCCGGATCGGAGGAGCCCTCGGGCGGGGACCCGCCAGAGCCGGACTCGGACGCGGAGGGCGCGGAGGGCGCGGAATCGGACCCCTCGTCGGAGTCCGAATCGCGGGCTTGCGCCGGGGCGCCATAGGACCCGCCGCCGCCCCCGCCACCGCCGGTCTCACCGTCGTCGTCCTCGCCCCCGCCGCCCTGGTCCTTGAGGTCGGAGTCGCGGCCCCCCGAGTCGCCGGTCCCGCCCGGTCCCTCGGGAACGTCGGCCGCACCGTCGCCCTCGGACCCGGCGCCCTCGCCGACCAGCTCCTCGATGGCCCCGCTGCCGTGCCCGAGGCTTCCGCGGCGGCCCGACAGCGGGCCGATGCGCGCCCGCACGAGGTCTTCGATCGACGCGAACTCGCCGTCCCAGTGCGCATCGGGGTTGTGCGCGCCATCGAGCAGGGTCTGGCTGTGGCGGCGCGTGCGGCCCAACTCGTCGCGGCTCACGCGCGCCGGGTCGGAGAACCCGTGGGCGGGGTCGTGGCACGCGGCACAGGCGCGCGTGCCCGTGCGGCTCACCTCGGGGTCGAAGAAGAGGCGCCGGCCGAGTTCGACCAGCGCCGCGTGGCGGGTCGCCCGGCCGGTGCTGTCCGGCTCGCCTTCGCCAGCCTGGGCGAAGAAAGCGGCCGCGAGCAACGCGGTGCTCGCGGCGCCAAGGAGCAGGACACGGCGCAGGGGGGCGCGGGCCATCGGGACCTCCGGGGCGGCGAGGGCCCGGCCCGGAGCAAGGGGGGTGCCGGAGCGCCCGGGGCGCCGCTGGCCCGGCGCAGCCGGCGCCGGGCGTCACGGTCCTGCCCCCAGGGTCACCCCGGCGAAACGCCACCGCCCCCGCGCCCTGCGCCGGCCCCCCGGGGCCCCGGCTCGCGAGGGGCCGGCCCTCGGCGCGCGCAGGGCGCCCGGGGCCCCGAGGGGAGGCCGCCCGCCCTCGGCACTAGGCTGGCCGCCGCATGCCCCTGCTCGCCACCCACGGCCTCTCGATGCACTACGGCGGCCCGCTCCTCCTGGACGGGGTGGACCTGGCCGTGGAGCCCGGACAGGTGATCGGCCTGATCGGGCGCAACGGGAGCGGCAAGTCGACCCTGCTGGGGCTGCTCGCCGGGCGCCTGGAGCCCACGGCCGGCCGGGTCCTGCGCGCGCCCGGGGTGCGCGTCGCGCTCCAGGAACAGGAACTACGCGCCGAGCCGGGCGTCACCCTCTGGGCCCGCATGGAGGGGGTCTTTGCGCGGGCCCGGCAGCACGAGGCCGAGCTCGAGGAGGTCGGCCGGCGCTTGAGCGAGTGCACCGACCCGGCCGAGCGGGAACGGCTGCTGCGCACCTGGGCCGGGCTGGAGCAGGCCCAGCGCGAGGCCGGCGTCTTTGACGTCGAGCAGCGCATCGCCTCCTTGCTCACGAGCCTGGGCCTTCGGGAGGCGACCTGGCATCGCGAGTTGACGGGCTTCTCGGGCGGGGAGCGCAACGTGATCGGGCTCGCGCAGGCGATCCTCTCCGAACCCGACGTGCTGCTGCTCGACGAGCCGAGCAACCACCTGGACGTGGACGGGTGCGCCTGGTTCACCGAGTTCGTGCGCCGCACGCGCGCCGCGGTGCTGATGGTCAGCCACGACCGCCACCTGCTGGACGCGGCGGCGCGCGAGATCTGGGAGTTGGACCGCGCGCGCGTGACCCGCTGGGCCGGCAACTTCAGCGCCTGGCGCCGCCAGCGGGCGGTGGTGCGGGAGCGCGAGGAGCGCCAGTACCGCCAGCAGCAGCGCACGATCCAGCGCATCGAGTTCCAGGCGCGGCGGCTCAAGGACATGGCCAAGGCCTACGACGACCCCGGGCAGGCCCGCCGGGCCAAGGCCATGCTCAAGCGCCTCGAGCACATGGATCGCGTCGAGCGCCCGGCGGCCGAGGCGCGCGTGTTCCGCGCCGGCCTGGGCGGGGCGGAGCGCCACGGGCGGATCGCGCTGGCGATCCAGGGCCTTACGCTGGCGGTGGCCGGCCGGACGCTGCTCGCGGACGCGAGCCTGGAGATCGAGCAGGGCGAACGCGTATGCCTCGTCGGCCCCAACGGGTGCGGGAAGTCGAGCCTCCTGCGCGCCATCCTCGCCGAGGGCGCCTGGGAGAATCCGGTGCTGCGGGTGGGCCGCAGCGTGCGCCTCGGCGAGTACCGCCAACTCCACGACGACCTCGACCCGGCCGAGACCCTCGAACAGTGGGCGCTGCGCGTGACCGGCCGCCCGCGGCCGGAGGCGACGGCGCTGCTGCACCGGTTCCAGTTCCGGCGCGAGGACCTCGCGCGCGGCCTCGGCACGCTAAGCGGCGGGGAGAAGAGCCGGCTGCAACTGGCCCGCTTGAGCCACGCGCGCGTCAACTTCCTGCTGCTCGACGAGCCCACCAACCACCTGGACATCCCCTCGGCCGAGCAACTCGAGCGGATGCTGGCGGAGTTCGAGGGCACCCTCCTCGTGGTGAGCCACGACCGCTGGTTCCTCGAGGGGCTGGTCACGCGGGTGGTCGAGGTGCGGGACCAGCGGCTCGTCGACCACCGGATGACCTTCGCCGAGTGGTGGGCCCAGCGCGAAGCCGGGCGCCGCCGCGGCGCGCTGGAGGACCCCCGGGGGTCGGGCCCGGACAAGGCGGCGGCCCGCCGGGCCTTCGAGGCCCAGCGGGAGGCCAAGCGGGAGCGGGCGCGGCGCCTCGCCCGGCGCCGGGAACTCGAACGGACGATCGCCGAGGTGGAGGCGCGGGTGGCCCACGCCGAGGCCGCGTTGGAGGCCGCCTACGCCCCGGGCGGGGACCCGGCTCGCGCGCCGGCCCTGCTCGGGGCGCTTGGCGCCGACCGGGCGGCCCTGGAGGGGCTGTACGAGGCCTGGACCGCGGCGGCCGAGCAGGCCGAGGCCGACGGCCCGGCCGAAGGCGAGCCCGGGTAGCCCGACCCGGCTCGGGGGGCCGACGCCGCTGCGCAAGCGCCCATGGCCGCGTGCGCACCAATGCGCACCCCACGCCCCGCGACCGGCCTGCGGCCGGCCCCGGAGGCAAGGGCACGGCGGTTGCGATCCGGGTCGCGCATGGAGATCCGCAACAAGGCGACGAGGATCGACCTGCTCTCGCTGAAGACGCGCCCCATGCGCGCCTTCCACATGTCCTGGTTTGCGTTCTTCCTGTGCTTCTTCGCGTGGTTCGGGATCGCCCCCCTGATGGCGGTCGTGCGCGACGAACTCCACCTCACCAAGGAGCAGATCGGGAACACGATCATCGCCTCGGTGGCCATCACCATCCTGGCGCGGCTCTTCGTGGGCTGGTTGCTCGACCGCATCGGGCCGCGCAAGAGCTACACGTTCCTGCTGGTGCTGGGCTCGCTGCCGGTCATGGGCATCGGGCTATCGAGCAGCTACGAGGGCTTCCTGCTCTTTCGGCTCGGCATCGGCGTGATCGGCGCCTCCTTCGTGATCACGCAGTACCACACGTCCGTGATGTTCGCGCCCAACTGCGTGGGCACGGCCAACGCCACCTCGGCCGGCTGGGGCAACCTGGGCGGCGGCGTGACCCAGATCGTGATGCCGCTCATCTTCGCGGCGTTCGTGGGGATCGGCTTCACCGACGGGGCGGCGTGGCGCGCGTCCATGGTGGTGGCGGGGGGCGTGTGCCTCCTTACCGGCATCGCCTACTGGTTCTTCACGACCGACTTCCCCGACGGGAACATCCGGGAGCTCAAGGCACGCGGCGAGATCGAGCCCCGCGGGCGGGGTCGGGGCGCGTTCGCCCTCGCGCTGCGCGACCGGCGCGTGTGGGCGCTGTTCGTCATCTACGCGGCGTGCTTCGGCATCGAACTCACGATCAACAACGTCGCGGCGCTGTACTTCAAGGACTACTTCCAGCTCTCGCTGGGCACCGCCGGGCTGGTGGCCGGGCTCTTTGGCCTCATGAACGTCTTCGCCCGCACGCTCGGCGGGTACGTCAGCGACCGGTTCGTCGCCCGGGGCGGCCTGCGCGGCCGCGTGAAGTGGCTGTTCCTGGCCGTCTTCGCCGAGGGCCTGGCCCTGCTCGTCTTCTCGCAGACGAGCGTGCTCGCCTTCGCCATCCCCGCCCTGGTCGTGTTCAGCCTCTTCGTGCAGATGTCCGAGGGCGCCACGTACTCGGTGGTCCCGTTCATCAACAAGCGCGCGCTCGGCGCGGTGTCGGGCATCGTCGGGGCCGGCGGGAACGTGGGCGCGGTCTCGGCCGGCTTCCTTTTCCGCATGGAGGACCTCGCCTGGCCCGACGCCCTCCTGATCCTGGGCGTCCTGGTCACGCTCTTCTCCTTCACGGCGCTGCTCGTGCGCTTCTCCCCCGCCGAGGAGGCGGCGGCGAAAGAGGAGTTCGACCGCGCCATCGCCCGCCGCCGCGCCGAGGCCGCCGCCCGCCCGCCGCGTCCGGTGCGCATCCCGGCGCTCACCCACGTCCGGCCGATGGACGCCCTGCGCATCTACCTCGGCGTGGCGCTCCTGATCAAGGGGATCGAGTTCATCCTCGACATGACCCCCATCGAGAACCCGCTCACCGACGCGGGCCTGGAGCCCTGGCGCAGCCTGGTGGCCTGGACCGTGGTGTTCGCGCACGTGGTCGGCGGGCTGTGCCTCGCGCTGGGCTTCGTGACCCGGGTGGCGGCGGGAGTGAACGCCGTCGTGCTGCTCGGGGCCGCCGGCGCGCACCTCTTCGGCGGGCGCCACGAAGGGCTCTGGCTCTTCAACGTCGAGTTCCAGTTCACCCTCTTCGTGTTCTTCACGCTGCTGCTGGTGGCCTGGCGCGGCGCGGGCCCCTTCTCGCTCGACCGCCTGCTGCGGCTCGAGGAGGAAGGCGGCGGGGCCGGGGGCCCCGGGGCGGCGGCGCCGGCCCCTACGGCGCCAGCCGTGCCCTGAAGCCGGCGGCCTCCAGCGCCTGGATGAGCCGCCGCGGATCGGTGCGCCGGCGGTCGTAGGCGACGGTGGCGCGACCGGCCCGGGCGTCGACCTCCGCGCGGCGGGTGCCGCGGGCCGCGCGCAGCGCCTCGCGCGCCCGGCGCGGGCAGCCCCCGCAGGACAGGTCCTGGACCCGCAGGTGGACCAGGCGCGCCGGGACCACCTCGGCCCGGTAGCCCAGCGCCCGCACCGCGGCGACGAGGTCGGCGTCCGGGCCGGCCACGCCGGCCCGCTGCACCTCGACCTCGGTGCGGGCGGCGTTCACCGCCACCTTCCACTCGATATCGCCGTGGCTGAGCGGCCCACTGGCTTACCCGGCTTTCTGGATCATTCAGATCCCCGAAGGCGATCGCTTGGGCCGGGCACGATTGTGGGCAGGCCGGCGCCACGTCACCGTCGGCAAGCGGCTTGCCGAGACGCCTGGCCTCGATCTTCGCTTCCTGAATCCTTTGGACGCAGAAGCTGCACTTCTCCATGACGCCGCGGGAGCGCACGGTGACATCCGGGTTTAACACAAGGTTGACGAGGCGATCTTCGCGCGGGTATTCGAACCAGTTGAACCGCCTCACCTTGTAGGGACAGTTGTTGGCGCAATAGCGTGTTCCCACGCAACGGTTGTAGACCTGCTGGTTGAGGCCTTCGGCGCTGTGGATCGTGGCGAGAACCGGGCACACAGTCTCGCAAGGAGCGTGCTCGCAGTGCTGGCACATCATCGGCTGATGGGCAACTTGAGGGTTTTCCGGTGAACCGCTGTAGTATCGGTCAATTCGCAGCCAGTGCATCTCCCGATTCCGGAAGACCTCGTCGCGCCCGGCGACAGGAACGTTGTTTTCGATTTGGCAGGAAACAACGCAGGCGGAACAACCGCTGCAGGCGTCCAGATCGATGGCCATCGCCCAGTGACGACCCTTGTACTCGTGATCGCGGGGCCACAATTCGGGATGGGCCTCCTCCTTGCCCCCGGCGCCCCCGGAGAGAGCTTGCAGGGTTGTTTCCTGCACAATGGGCCTCTGAGGACCGCCGGGATCGAGTTTGGGAGGGACGGCGAGGGTGTGGTGCGTCTGGGTCAAGGCTAGTTCGCGCTTCCGGCCGGTCTTTTCGATCCGGACCCCGCGCGAATAGCGGATAGAACCCGCCGACCACTCAAGCAGGCGGGAGGCGTTCATTCCCACCAAGCCACCCGGTCCGACCGAGGGCTGGGCGTAAAGCCATTGGGGGCCCACCCTGGAAAACCGTTGAGATACGCTGCGTCCATAGCCGAGCGCGATGGCAACGGCATCGTCATGCTGGCCGGGTTGCACGAGAACGGAGAGTTCCACCGCCTGTCCCGCCGCGCTGATCCGGACCACGTCTCCTTCGGCAACGCCCAGCGAAGCCGCCTTAGCCGGGGAGAGGCATGCATAGTTGTCCCACGTGGCTTTCGTGACTGGATCCGGCAGTTCCTGCAGCCAGGGATTGTAGGCGTGGCGGCCATCGGGAATGGCGGTCTTGGCATAGAGGACGAGTGTGAGTCCGTCCGGGGGGGCGGTGTTAGCGAGGGGCGCAACCGCCTCCC
>JAPKHB010000209.1 GCA_026647295.1 Planctomycetota bacterium
AGTGACAAAACCGGGTTGATGCTGTCCATTGTCGATTCTCGTGGAGTTGCGGTTTGTGCACGTTGCGGGAGTTGCGCAAATTTCAGCGCATGCGCGCACGCAGATGGTGCCGCACTTCGTGCAGGCGGCACAAGGCAACGCAATGGCGCCCCCAGCCGGGGCCTCGTGCTGCTCGGGATCGGGGTCGAGGTCGCCGTGGTCGAGGGGGGCTACGCGCTCCTCACGAAGGAGGGCCTGGAGGCCTCGGAGAGCTGGCGGACGAGCCACGCCCAGCCCGTCGAGCGGTTCGTGGCCCTGGACGTCTGGGCCATGGAGGTCGAGAAGGCGCTCGCCGACACGCTCGAGGCGACCGAGTCCTGGGACCTCGAGCTCAACCCCGGCGTGGGTGAGTTCGAGGCGCTCGGCCTCGAGGAGGCCTGGAACCTCGTGCTCAACCCCTGACCGACCCGGCCCGTACAATCACCCCGTTCTTCGCGCGCCCGCGTCTCCAGCCGGACGAGCGAGAGGAGGCCTGTATGCCCTCTCCCCTCGGCTGGATTCCGTCTCTGCGTTCCGAGCGCCCCATGGCCCTGTGGGCCGAGTGGGACCTCGTGCTCCTCGGCCCCGGCGGCGTGGTCAAGGACCGCCGCCGCTTCCGAAACCTGATCGTGAACGCGGGGCTCGATAAGGCGAAGGACCGGCTCTTCAACCCGGCGACGGTCGCGCCCGTGTTCGGCTACGTCGCGATCGGCACCGGCGCCGTCCCCGAGACGCCCACGGACGTGGCGCTGGGCACCGAGGCGGCGCGGGACGCCGTGGCGTACACGGCCGGGGGCACGGGCGTCTGCACCGTGGACCACACCTTCCCGGCGGGCGTCGGCACCGGGGCGATCACCGAGGTCGGCCTCTTCGACGACCCGGCCGCGGGGAACATGTTCAACCGGAAGACCTTCCCCGCGATCAACAAGACGGCCGGCGACGCGCTCAAGGCCTCCTGCACGATCACGCTCGTGGCGGCGTGACGCCGTGGCCTACGCGGTTTTCAACGACGGGGCGACCGACGGCCGCGAGCCGTGGGTAGACTACGAGTTCTCCGACGAGCCGTTCGTCGAGGTCCTGGGCGAGAGGGCGCCCGGGCAGACGGAGCGGGTCGAGCTGTTCGCGTGCCCGCGGCGCCGCTACCGCTGGCCGGCAGGGCTCACGGAGGCGCAGTGCGTGGCCTGGGAGGCGTTCCTGCAGGCCCGTGGGATCCAGCGCGAGGCGTTCCTCGTCGAGGATCCGCGCGACCCCGTGCGCGAGCTCGTGGCCCTGGAGCCCGCCGTCGGTGATGGGGCCCGTGTCACGTTCAGCCTTCCCACGGCCGAGGCGAGCCCGGACTTCCGCTGGTACCCGAAGCAGGGGTCGGTCGTGGGCTACGTCGCGGGGGTGCCGGCCGCGCTCGCCAGCGTGGACACCGATGCACGGACGGTGACGTTCGTGGCGCCGCCGGGGGTCGGCGCGATGGTGCAGGCGACCTACCGTGGGTTGCGGCTGGTGCGCCTGACCGTGCCCCCCGCGTTCCAGGGGGTCACAAAGCGGTACGGGCGGTACGAGCTCGCGATCGAGGAGGTCCTCCGCGACTGAGGACGGCTACGAGAACAGACGCACTAGATTGATGGTGGTCACAACCAGCCCGCCGATCTGGCCGAGCGTGACTATGCTAGAGACGAACATCCGGACCGGGTATGCGTTGGGGGTAGAGTCGAACACAAAGATGAAGGCCGGAAAGAGCCGGCGGTACAGGCGTCCGAGTAGCCAGAATAGCAGGAACGGCGAGACGAGCATGAGGATTAGGGCACGCAAGGCATGCGGCCAGATCAACCCCACCAAGACAACCATCACGCCTAGTACGACCCACCCCGAAGGGGAGAAAGGCGATCTCTGGGGACTCGCTGGGACAGGCTTCGCGGGCTGACGCTTGCGTGCCTCGTCGATCAGTCGTTGGAGTTCCGCTTCGCCGTACTTCGCCTTCAGGGCTTCCAAGCGCTTGGCTTGCTCCTCTCGCTCCGCGGTCAGCCGGATCTCGGCCTGACGATCGTACTCGCGTCGCTCCAGCTCAACCCAAGTCAGGAAGGCTACGAACAAGATGAGCGCAACGGCCCACCCGAAGCATGGGAGCATCCACCACTTCACGCAGTCCCGCACCATCGCCTTCAACCGAGCTCCCGTGGATGCCCTAGGCTCGGTCCACTCGATGACGGCGGAACGGCCTGGATTGTCCTCCAGCGTGACTGTGATGTCGGCGGTCTTGAAACTGATGAGTTGGATCCGTCCCCAACGAGGCACTGTCAACAGGCCCTCAAGGTCGGCGTCCTCAAGATTGCCGAACGCCGACAAGACCCTGATCTTCGGCATCCCAGCTACCTGGGCGATCTCGTCGTGGATAGCGCGCACCTGCTTGTCGTTCGCCCAGCATGGCATGCGAACTACTGCACGGTGTTTCGGCAAGGGCTCAGCCATTACGGGTTCCTTAGGGTTGAACGCCAGAGTCTGGCTCCGGGGGGTGACGGCCCGATGCATGGCACCGCGCGACCAATCGTCCGCCGTGGGGTCCCCCGGCGGTATCCTCCCTGCCACATCACAATCCAGAGCGCCTCTCCAGCGGCGCGCAGCCCCCAAGGAGGCTTCGCCATGCGCCCGCTGGTCACCCTTCTCGCGTTCTGCGCGCTCCTCGCCCTCTCCGGCTGCCAGACCGGCCCCGGCCCGTCCAGCGCCCTGGACCTTCAGCCCGGGGTCGGGGGCGGGGCCCGTCTCTTCGCCGGCCCCCAGGAGGGGGTCGGCTGCGCTGCCCGGGTCGACCTGGGACGATACCGGTTCCAGACCGGGCGGGCAGCCGAACCCGCCGCCCCGGCCCCGGGACTGGCGCCCCCGGGCGCCCAGGACGCCGCGTGTGTGGGCGGGACCTGCCGGCCTGGGGACGGCCTGCCGGCCGCCCCGGAGGCGCCCACGGTGGGCGACGGGGGGCGGCCGTGAGCGCCCTCCGCACCGCCCTAGGCTCCCGGTGGGCCGGGGCGGCGGTGGTCGTCCTGGCTGGGCTCGCCGCCTGCCAGGGGGTCGAACTGGGCGTCGGGGTGAAGCCCGCCGTCCCCCCGCCGGACCCCGCCGTGGCCCGCCAGATCGAGGAGGCACGGGCCGCGGTCGCCGGCGCCGAGGAGCGGGCCCGGGAGGCGGTGCGCCTCGCCGCGGAGGCCGAGGCTGCCCGGGCCGCGGCGGCCGCATCCGTGGCCGACCTTGAGCGCCGGGTCGCCGCCGGCGAGGCCACGCAGGAAGACCTCGACCGCGCCCGCCGACGGGCGGCCCAGGCCGCCGAGGAGGCGACCCAGGCCCGCGAGCGGGCCGACCGGGCCCGCGCCTGGACCGAGGACTTCGCGGCGCGTGTGGCGGCCGCCAGCGACCGGCTCGCCAAGGCCGAGGCCGCATGGCGCGAGGCCGAGGGCGCGGGGCTCCAGGTCGACGGACCGAAGGACACGTCCCCGTGGGGGCTGATCTCCTGGGCCCTCAGCACCGGGCTACTCCTCGTGCTCAACGAGAAGCGCAAGCGCGACGCAAGGGCCGTCCTCGAGGAGGCCAAGCGGGAGAGCCAGGCGGTCCTCGCCCGCCACGACGAGGCCCCGTTCGTGGGCACCGCCGGGCGCCTGGAGCCCGAGCAGCGCCTCACGGACGCGCCGGCCCGCCTGGACGCGCTGGAGGCCACGCTGCGGTCGGCTGGGGTGCTCAAGGGGTAGCTCGTGTACCGCCGCCTCTCGATCGCCAACCTGCAGGCCAGCGGCGACCAGGCCAACGCGACCGTGATCGCCGCTCCCGGCCCTGGGCAGCGGCTCGTCCTTCACGCCGTCATGGCGAGCCTCTCGGCGGCTGGGACGATCGTCCTTTCGGAGGGCGACGCCACGGGCGTCAACCGCCTCGTCGACGCCTACGTGGGGGGCGTGGCCGTCCCCGGAGGGGTGGCCCACGTGCTGCCCGGGCCCTGGGAGATGCCCCCAGACACGGACCTCAAGGTCACCACGACGGGGGGCGCGAACCTCAAGGTCGTCGCCTATTACGAGACCCTGTAGATGGCCTATGACCGCGGTCCCCCGTTCATCCCGGCCGACTCCGAGGAACCCGGACCCCGGATCCGCCGCATCGAGGACTGGGCCGGGCGCCACGACCAGTGGGCCGCCCAGACCGCGGTCGAGGTCCGCGCTCGGGCGGCCGAGGTCGAGCGGCGTGTTAGCGTCTTGGAGGGTAAGGTGATCCGCCTCTTCGCCGCCATCGGCGAGCACCGGCTCAAGTGGGGAATCGTGGCGTGGGTCGTCGGGGTGGCGGCGGCGGCGGGGATTGCGATGCTAGGACGGTAGGCGCGTGGTCCGACTCGGGTCGGGCGGGGCCAAGTGGCACCGCTGGGCTGTCGGCCTCGTCGCGGCCGTCGTGACCTGACTCCAGCGGCGGGGGATGGACCACGTCCCGCAGGGACATCGAGGCCGCCAGGGGGCTGATCAAGGAGTACGACGAGGCCCCCTACACCGCGGAGGACCTGGCGAAGATCGATGCGGCGGGCTCGTCGCTGAACGACTGACGGTGCTGTGATGGCAGGCCAGGCATTGCGCGGGTAAGCGACTCGGACGTAAGGGGCCCAGCGCAGCGCAACCGTTCCAGGGGAAACGCTCGCGTTCCCCCCCCTGCCGTGTATAATCGCGCGGGCGCGGACCGTCTCGCCTGGAGGGCAAGCGCGTGGCCAATTCCAGCGGTGACATGGCGACGGTGCAGGGACTCCTCGCCGCCGCACGGCGTCAACTCGCACGGGGGATCTGACGTGCCGCGCCGCCCCGGACCTGATCTCCCTGCGCGAGAGACGATCCTCATTGAGCAGGGGCGAGTCCTCGACTTCATCGATGGCAAGACGCAGAGGAAGGACACGCCTGAGGAGTACGTGCGCCAGGAGATCGCCAAGTCGATCGTCAGGGAGTACAGGTACGACAAGGCCGATGTCGCGGTCGAGTTCACCGTCCGTATCGGAACGCGAAAGCCACGTGCAGATCTGGCAGTCTTCGACGCTGGCGACGAGCACACGCAAGAGAACGCGCGAATCCTGATCGAGTGCAAGTCGAGCAAGGTCAAGGCCAGCGCCAAGAAGGACGGCGTCGGACAACTGCAGAGCTACATGGCCGCATGCCCGAGCGTGGAGTACGGCATGTGGACGAATGGCGTTGAGCGGTTCTGCTACCGACGCACCACCTCAGGGAGGAGAGTCACCTTCGAGGAGGTGCCTGACATTCCGCAGCGCGGTGAGGACGAAGCGGCGAGCGAGCGTCCTCGCTTCGATCAACTCAAGCCCGCCACTTCCGACGCACTGCTCTTCGCCTTTCGCCGGTGCCATAACTACATTGCTGGAAACCAGGGCCTCCAGAAGCCGCAAGCCTTCTGGGAGCTACTGAAGCTGATCTTTTGCAAGATCCATGATGAGAGGCACAACGACGAAGTTGACTTCTATGCTTCAGCTACCGAGCGCCACGGCGTCAATGGGCCTCTCAAGGTCCAGAAGCGGCTTGCCGGCCTCTTCGACCAGGTGAGGGAAGAGTACCCTACGATCTTTGATGAGGCGGATGCGATCAAGCTCAAACCTGGTGTGCTTGCGTATCTGGTAGCGCAACTTCAGATGTATTCGCTCCTCGAGAGCGACATCGACGTGAAGGGTCGCGCATACGAAGAGATTGTCGGGTCGAATCTCCGTGGCGATCGAGGGGAATTCTTCACCCCGAGAAACATTTGCCGCATGGCCGTTGCCATGTTGGACCCGAGCGAGGGACAGCTGGTGCTGGACCCTGCATGTGGAACTGGTGGGTTTCTGATCACAGCTATGAATCATGTGATTGAGAAGATCCGACAGGCAGAACTAGAGAAGTGGGGCAAGAACGTCGCGCGCGCTGAAAAGGCAGCGCAGGGTCGAATTCGTAAGTTTGCGGACAAGAGCGTGGTTGGGATCGACTTCAACCCAGATCTGGTGAAAGCCAGCAAGATGAACATGGTGATGAACAACGACGGATCTGGGGGACTCTTCCAAGCGAATTCCCTGGAGTCGCCTGCGACTTGGGACCCCGATCTGAGGCGGCGAGGGCTGCTCGGAAGCGTCGACCTGCTCTTTACCAATCCGCCGTTCGGGTCCAAGATTCAGGTCACAGACACAGCAATACTCGAACAATTCGATCTTGGGCACGTATGGGCCTACGACAAGGAGTCCGATCGGTGGGAGATGGGCGAGCGGATTCAGAAGTCACAGCCCCCCGAGATCCTATTCATCGAGCGCTGCGTGCAGTTCCTCAAGCCCGGGAGTGGAGTCGCGGCCATCGTCCTGCCCGACGGGATTCTCGGTGCCCCGGGACTGGGCTACGTGCGTGAGTGGATTCTCCAGCACACGAGGATCCTCGCCAGCATCGATCTGCATCCGGATACATTCCAGCCGTTCGTTAGTATCCAGACTAGCGTTCTTGTGTTGCAACGGAAGCCCGAGGCGCTGATTGAGGTAGAGCGTGCGAGCGGACACATGAACGACTATCCTGTGTTCATGGCGCTCGCCAATCATGTCGGCCACGACAAACGTGGCAACAAGACCTACGTGCGTGACGAGCAGGGGAACGAGATTGTCGTGGAGGTGGAAGAGCGCATCAAGGAGTGGATCGACGGAAGGCCGGCCTACGCGACGCAACGCGTTCACCGTAAGGTTGAGGACGACAACACGCTTCAGATAGCACAGGAGTTTCGGAAGTGGTTGCGCGAGCAAGGCTAGTCCCGCCCCGGGTACAGCAGCGTGACTGGCCCTGGCATGCCCTCAAGTGGGCGGCCATTGGGGCCAGCCAGATCTTCGGCGATGAGCGCCGCCTCGAGGCGGATGCGTACCTGTCTCCAGGGTTCCGGCTCAGAGCCTCCATTGAGTCTGCGCGGAAGGGCTG
>JAPKHB010000021.1 GCA_026647295.1 Planctomycetota bacterium
CCCGTGACCGAGGGAGGTCGGTGCATGAGCTCTCGCCATGCGGATCCGCGCCTTGTCAGCATCGACGGTGGGGATTCGGGGCGGAGGGCGCCGCCAGGCGACCCGGAGCCCCGAAGGTCGAACGAGGGTTCGGGGCGGAGGGCGCCGTCCGGCCCGCGCCCGCGAGCCGCGCGCGCAGGTCGGTCCCCGGGACGTCGCGCGTCAGGATCCAGCGTTCCGCGGAACCGTCCGCGGCGGGCGCGTAGCCCCCGTCCACGACGAGCGCCACGTTGGGGTGCGGCGCGCCAGCCAGCGCCGTGAGCACCCGGTACCAGGCGTCGGGGTCCTGGTCCTCGCGCAGCGGCGGAAGGCGCTTCAGACGCACCGGAGTGCCGCACGGCGCGGTCTGGGGCCCGTCGCGGGCCGCGCAACCGCCCCCGTCCGACGGCGGACGGCGGATCCCCAGGCCCATGGCGGCGGTCACGCGCGGCGTGCCGGGCGGGAGGAACGCGCCCTGCAGGAGGTTGCGGAACACGAGCGGGACGGCCCCGGGCTCCCCTGGCGCCGCGAGGTCCACGCGGTCACCGTCGCGCAGCGCGATCAGGGGCGTCCGCGCCCCGTTCACCCACAGGGGGGCCGGCCCGACCGACGTCAGGACGAACTCCCCGTGCACGAAGCCCACGCGGGCGTGCTCACCAGCGACGCCGGGGGCGTCCACCACGAGGTGACAGGCCAGGTCAGCCCCCAGCACGAAGGTGGTCTCGCACAGGGGGACGCGCACCGTCGGGCGCGTCCCGCGCTCGAAGTGGATCGGCATGTCCGGTCACCCGCGACCCGGGCGCCCGGGGCCCGTCGCCCTCACGGCCGACCCCGGAACACGAGGCGGCAGTCGCCGATCCCGATCTCGTCGCCCTCGGCGAGTTCACGCGGACCTTCCAGGGGCGCGCCGTTGAGCAGCGTGCCGTTGGTGGAGCCGAGGTCCTCGATCACGCAACGGCCCCCGGCCACGCGCAGGCGCGCGTGGCGCCGGGACGCCCGCGGCGTCTCCAGCGGCAGGTCGCACGCGTGCGCCCGACCGAGCGTCCACTCGGCCGCGTCCGGAAGGTCCACCAGCCAGGTGCGGTCTTCTTCACGGACGACGAGGGTGGGCATGCGCAGGCTCCACGGGCGAGCATAGCCCCCCGGACCGCCCCCGGGGAGCCGGCGCGGGGGCGCCGGGCGCGGGCTGTTCGTCCGGATGGATGGCCTGAACGGGTGGACCGGTGCCGGGCGCGGACCGGCGGTTCGAGGGCGGAGGCGGGCCGTTGGAGGGCGTACGCCTGGGTTTTCTGGCGGAATCGAAGGGGAGGGATACAGTCGGGAATCCGGCCTCCGCGGCCGGGTCCATCCCCCGTGGAGCCCTCCTCGGTGAACACGCCCGCCCCGCCCTCGAAGACCCGCGCGTCCGAGTCCGCCTCCCCCGCCGGCCCGGGCAGCGCGCCCGCGGGCTCGCCGCCGCCGGACGCAGACGGCCCGGCGGAGCGCATCGAGGTGCGCGAGTTCGAGAACCTCTACCAGATGGCGGTCGCGCAGTTCCAGCGCGCGGCCGACATGACCGAACTGCGCCCGTCCCTGCGCCGCATCTTGAGCGAGCCGAAGAACGAGATCATCGTCAACTTCCCCGCCCGGCGTGACAACGGCGAGATGGAGTTGTTCCGCGGCTACCGCATCCAGCACAACAACATCCTGGGTTGCTACAAGGGCGGGCTGCGCTTCAGCCCGCTCGTCTCGCTGGACGAGGTGAAGGCGCTCGCGGCCTGGATGACGTGGAAGTGTTCGCTCGCCGACCTGCCCTTCGGCGGGGCCAAGGGCGGCATCCAGATCGACCCCAACGCCTACTCGAAGGCCGAGTTGGAGCGCATCACGCGCCGCTTCACCCACGCCCTGGGCAACAACATCGGCCCGGACTACGACATCCCCGCCCCGGACATGGGGACCAACGCCCAGACCATGGTCTGGATGATGGACACCTACATGAACACCGTCGCGTACGCGCAGAAGAACGTGGTGCGCCACGTGGTGACGGGGAAGTCGGTGGCCGCGGGCGGCAGCCTGGGCCGCGAGGAGGCGACGGGCCGGGGCACCGTCTACAACATCGCCTCCTGGGCGGTGGAGCGGGGCATGGACCTCGCGCACGCCACGTTCAGCGTCCAGGGATTCGGCAACGTGGGCTCCTGGGCGGCGCGCATCCTGCAGAACGAGTACGGCGGCCGGATGCTCGCGGCGCAGGACCACACCGGCAGCATCTACAACGCGCAGGGGATCGACGCCGACGAGCTCGCCCGCCACGTCGAGGCGCACAAGGGCGTGAAGGGCTACCCCAAGGCCGACGCCATCGACCCCGAGGACTTCTGGCGCACCAAGGTCGACATCCTCATCCCGGCGGCGCTCGAATGGCAGATCACCGAGGAGAACGCGCCCCACATCCAGGCCCGGCTGGTGGCCGAGGGCGCCAACGGCCCCACCACGGTCCGCGCCGAGCGTTTGCTGCTCGATCGCGGCATCGACCTGATCCCGGACATCCTGTGCAACTCCGGCGGCGTGATCGTCTCGTTCTTCGAGTGGACCCAGAACAAGCGCGGCGAGACCTGGTACCTGGACGAGGTGCGCCACAAGCTCAAGCGCCGCATCGCCGACTCCTACGACCGCACGACCCAGGCGATGAACCGCTACAACTGCACGCGCCGCGAAGGAGCCATGATCGTCGCCCTGAACCGTGTGGCCGGCGCCTACGAGGAGCGCGGGATCTTCCCGTAGCCCGTGGCCGCGCCGGACCCCCCGTCCGGCCGCCTGCTGGGCCAGCCCATCGAGCCCGGGCGGCTGGGGGACGGAAGTCCCGGGCGGCCCCGGCTCCTGGTCGACGTGTGGCTCGCCGTGGCCGGCGATCCGCTCCGTGTCCTGCTCCTAAGGCGCCGCCCGGACCACGGAGGGTTCTGGCAGGGCGTCTCCGGCGCGGTCGAACCGGGCGACGCCAGCCTCGAGGCGGCCGCGCGCCGCGAACTGGCCGAGGAGCTGGGCGCGGCGGTCGTTCCCCTGGCGCTCGTGGACCTCGGACGGTGGATCCGCTTCGAGAGCCCCTTCTCGGGGCGCTCGTTCATGAAGCGCAGCCTGGGCGCCCTGCTCCCCGCCGGCACGCGGCCCGGATGGATCGCCTTGAGCGAGGAGCACGAGGAGGCGCAGTTGCTCACCTTCGAGGAGGCCCGGGCGCGGGTGCGCTGGCCCGAGAATCGCGAAGAACTCGACCTCCTGCGCGAACACCTGGGCGGCGTGGGCCCCGCGGCTCCGCCGCCCGGCCGGTAGGATCCGGGGCATGCGAACGGCGGTCCTCGGGCTGCTCCTCCTCCTGCCACTCGGGGCCTGCGCCTGCCCGCGGGGCGCGCCAGACCTCGCGTGCCGCGCCCCCGGGCGCGCACCGGACGTCCTGCCCCGCGAGCGCGCCCTGGCCCGGGCGGCGGGCCTGGGTCATGCGGCCGTGTGGCGCCACCTGGCGGCGACCTACGACGCGGACCAGGACGGGCGCGTCACAGCGGAGGAGCACGGCCGGGGGCCGGAGGTCTTCGCCCGGCTGGACCACGATCACGACGGCGCGCTGACCCCCGCGGACTTCCGCGGGCCGACGCGCATGGACCGGGTGCTGGCGCGCCTGTTCCTGATGCGCCATCTCTCGCCGCCCGCGCCGGACGCGCCCCCGGGGCCGCCCGGCCCGCCCGACGCCGACGCGCTCGCGCGGGGCTTCGCCGCCGTGGACGCCGACGGCGACGGGCGCCTCTCGCACGCCGAGGTGCAGCGCGAGGTGGCCCGGCCGCGGCCGCACAGCCGGGTCCCGCCGGTGCCCCGGGGCGTGCACCTGCATGCCGCCTTGCTGGCGAGCGTGGACGCCAACGCGGACGGAGGCCTCGCGCTGGACGAGTGGCGGGACTTCGTCGCCGGGCTGGCCCGGGCGCCGCGGCCGGCCCCGCGGCCGGCGCCGACCGGGCCGCGCCCCGGCGAGCCCGCCCCGGACTTCGAACTGCCGCTGCGCGACGGCTCGGGGCGCGTGCGCCTGTCCGAGGCGCTCGCCCGGCGCCCGGTCGCGCTGCTGTTCGGATCGTGGACCTGACAGCCGTTCCGCCACGCGGCCGGTCGGCTGCGCGAACTGCACGCCGCCTACGGGGATCGGGTGGCGTTCTACCTGGTCTACCTGCGCGAGGCGCACGCGATCGACGGGCCCGCGCCCATGCCGGCCCCGGACCAGCCGGTGGTGGAGGACCCGATCAGCGCGGCCGCGCGGCGCCGCGTCGCGACGGCGTGCGTGCGCGACCTGCGCCTGGAGGCGATCCCCACGCTGGTGGACGGCCTGGACGACGCGGTCGGGAGCGCCTACGCGGCCGCGCCCGACCGGCTCTACCTGATCGGGCAGGACGGGCGCGTTCTGTACCAGGGCGCGCCGGGGCCCTTTGGCTTCGATCCCGACGGCCTCGAAGCGGCCCTGCGCGCGCTCACGGCGCCCCCGGGCGCCGCCCCCTGACCCCCAGGGCTACCGAACCTCGCGGATCGAGGCCAGCACGGCCTCCACTTCCGGGTCGATTTCCCGCTGCGGCCCCCAGTGCTCCACCACGACCGCGATCGTTCCCTTGCGGGCCTCGGACCTGAACACCCACCCGCGCACCCGCCGCATGCCCTCGCCATCGACGAAGCCCTCGAGATCAAAGCCCACGGTGCGGGTGATCGAGCGGCTCAAGCGCTCCTTGAGACCCTGGCGCTGGCGCAGCACGCGCGCGAGCATGGGCCGGTAGACGCTCTCCAGCAGCGCCGCCATCTGGGCCGGGTTGTCGCTCGAGGCGGAGTCGACCAGGTCGCTGGAATAGTTGCGCCCGGCCCCCCAGGATCGCACGCTGACGAGCACCTGGTTCTCGCCGGCGCGAATGCGCTGGAAGGCGCCGAGGGAGTCGGGGATGCCCAGCCGGGCCTCCCACTCCCCCGTGCGGGGCAGTTCGAGGCTCACCCGCCCCCCGAGCACGACGGGCTCGGCGAGCAACAGCGTCGCCTTGAGCCCGACCTTGCCGCGCAGCCCTACCGCCACCAGCCGGTTGTGCCAGCGCGTGGCCTCGTCGCCCCGGGTCGCGGCGCGGGCCACCCGGGGCGCCAGGCGCTCCAGGCCAGCCTCCAGCACCTTGCGGGCCTCGGACTTCTTCCCGGCGTCCACGAAGGCCTCGGCCCGCAGCACGCACAGACGCATCTCGGAGTCGGAGAGTTCCGCCGGCAGCGCACCGTCGGGGGCGCCGCCGGCCAGCAACGCCGCGGCGCGCTCGACGTACACCCAGCGCTCCCGGTGTCCGGCGGGCCGGGCCGCGGCCAGCGCGAAGGCCGCCTCGGCCAGGAGCACGGGCCGGGCGGACCCCGCACGCTCGGCCAGATCGGCGAGGATCGCGGAGGCCGCTTCGAAGGGCTCGGGGCCCGGCTCCTGCCCGGCCGCCCGGCGCAGCACCGCCGCCGCGGCGAGCGCGCTCGCGTGGGCCCGGGGCGGTTCCGGGCCCGCCGACGGTCCCCGCGCCGCGCAGGCCTCCGCGAGGGCCTGGACGCGATCGGCCAAGGCGGCCATGGGCTCCGGTTCGCCCGCCCGGTAAAGGATGTCCTCCCAGCCCAGGAAGAGCATGCGCGCCAGCCCGCCCGCCCAATAGGGGGCCTGCGCGAGCGCCGCGATGGTCCCGTCGTCCAGCCCCCGGGTGAGCGCCTCGTAGTCCCCGCTCTCCAGATGGCCGTTGAGCCGGTGGTACGGGGCCGGGGCTTCGCCCGGGTCGGCGCCGGCGGGGGGCGCGGCAAGGAGCGCCGGGACCCAGAGGAGCAACGAAAGCGCCAGGTGGCGAACGATCATGGCGGGTTCCTCCCCAGGACGGCCCGGCCCCCAGGATAGCCGGCGGAGCAATGCCGCGCCCGCGCGTCAGCCCGGCGGGCGGGCGCCTAGTCCAGCCCCATGCGTCGCAGCGCGTGCGCCTTGAGGTCGGCCAGCGAGCGCACGCTGGCGAACAGCTCCCGGTCATCGGCCACCACCACGGGCCCGTCGCGCGGATCCAGGGAGAGCACCCCGTGGCTGCCCCGGACCAGGCTCGCGTCGAGGGGGATCAGGTCCATGCGCACGCGCAGCCCCAGACGCCGCTTGAGCAGCCGCCAGGCCACCGCCGCGCGCGGGAAGCGCCGGGCCGGGTCCAGGAAGAGCTCGAGCGGGTCGTAGCCGGGCTTGCGGTGGATGTCCACGGTCCGGGCGAAGTCCGGCGCCCGCCCATCGTCCAGCCAGTACGGATAGGCGAACCAGGCGTCCGGCCGCGCGAGCAGCACGAGGTCCCCCCCGCGCGGGTGCTCGAGCCCCAGCGCGACGCGCTCCTCGAGCCCCAACACGCCCGCCACGCCGTCCAGCGCCCCCAGCGCCTCGGCCACGCGGGGCCGGTCCCCCGGGTCGGCCACGTACACGTGCGCCACCTGATGGTCGCAGACGGCAAAGGCCCGGGAGGCGAACGGGTCCAGGAGTTCTCCGAACGGCCCGTCGCGCACGGCGAGGAGGCCCAGTTCCCGCAACCGGCGGTTGGGCGCTACGGCCCCGCCCACCGGCAGCAGGCCGTACTCGGAGAAAGCCACCACCTCGGCGCCGATCTCCCGGGCCGCCTCGATCACCACGGCCGCCGCCGCGTCCACCTCCCGCACGCGCGCGGGCGTCCCCGCCGCGTCGGGGCCGTGGCGCTGCAGGTCGTAGTCCAGGTGTGGCAGGTACACCAGCGTGAGCGTGGGGCGCTGGGCGCGCAGCACGTCGGCCGCCGCACGGGCGATCCACTCGCTCGACGCCCGCCCGGCCAGCGGCCCCCAGAAGGCCGGGAAGGGGAAGGGTCCGTGGCGTTCCTCGAGGCCCTCGGCGAGCCCCGCGGGCCGGCCCTGGATGGCGAAGACCTTCGACCCCTCGCAGCCGTAGTGGGGCTTGGGGGTCAGGGACCAGTCGACCGCGGCCCCCTGGTTGAACCACCAGAACAGCTTCGCGCAGGTGAAGGAGAGCCCGCGCTCCTGCGCCCGCCGGCGCGCGGTCCGGTACACCGGCTCGCCCTGGACCAGGGCGTTGGCCTGGAGCCAGAAGCGCACCTCGCCGGTCTCGCGGTGGAACCAGCCGTTGCCCACGATGCCGTGGCCGCCGGGCGCCAGGCCCGTGAGCGCCGTGGCCTGCGCCGCGCAGGTGACCGCGGGCAGCACCCCGCCGAGCGGCCCCTGGCTGCCGGCGGCACCCAGCGCCGAGAGCGCCGGCGCGTGGGGCAGGAGCCGCGGCGTGAGCCCGACCACGGCGAGCCACACCAGGGGGCGGACGGCGGTCATCGGCCGCCGAGCATACCGGCGCGCGGTCGGGGAACCGCCGGGCTCCTCCTTCTGCGCGCCCCCCTGCGGCCGCAACGCCCCGGGCGCGAACGGCGGTTGCAGGGGCTGCGGTTGCGGGTAGAGGAGGAGGGCACCCCGGAGGAGCCATGCGTCCCATCGTCCCGCCCGTCCTTGGCGCCGTGTGCGCCGTGGTCCTTTCGGCCTGCGCGAGCGCGCCGCGCGTCCCGCCCTCGCGCGACACGCCCGAGGCCACCGTCGAGCTCTTCAAGGTGATGGACCGCCGCCGGGACTGGGCCGGGGAGTGGGACCTGCTCTCCCCCGCGCTCAAGCAGCGCTTGAGCGCGCGCGCCGGCCGCAACGTGGACCCGGGCGACTACGCCTCGGCACGCAACGCCTACCGGGGCGATCCGCGCGTGGGCGCGGCCGAGCAACTGCTCCAGACCGCCCAGTGCCGCCACATCGAACTCATGGGCGACGACCTGGCCTACGTGACGGTGCAGGCGCTGCGGCCGGTGGGTCGCTCGGTGCGGGTGCGGATGGTGCGGCTGGAGCGCTGGGAACTCTGGGTGGCCGGGGACCCCGAACCCTACTGGGGCATCCGGGGCGACCCGCTCATGGACGTCGAGCGCCGCCCCGACGGGGGCTACGCGGTGCTGTCCCGCGCTACGCCCGCCGAGGACTTCCGGCGCACGGAGTTTTCCGCCGACCAGGTGCGCTCGTTCGGCACGCGCCGCCAGTGGTACCTGGACGACCTGGGCGGGATCGAGGCCGAACTCTTCGCCGAGTGAAGGCCCCCGGGGGGGCGACGCGCGCCCGCGCGCCGACCCCCGCGCGCTCCGCGCCGGGTGCGCGGAGCGCGGGCGGGGCGCGGTCGGGCTAGAACCCGCCCATGCCCCCCATGCCCCCCATGCCGCCCATGCCGCCCATGCCGCCGCCGGGCATCCCGGCGCCGGCCGCCTTGGGCTTGTCCTCGGGGATCTCGGAGATCACCGCCTCGGTGGTGAGGAGCAGGGTGCTGATCGAGGCCGCGTTCTGCAGCGCGGTGCGGACGACCTTGACCGGGTCCACCACGCCCGCCTTCTGGAGATCCTCGATGGCGCCGGTGAGGGCGTTGTAGCCGAAGTCCTGCTGCTTGGACTCCAGCACCTTCTGGACCACGATGCTCCCGTCCACGCCCGCGTTCTGGGCGATCTGGCGCAGCGGGGCCTGCAGGGCCCGGCGGACGATCTGCACGCCGATCGCCTCGTCGCCCTCGGCCTTGATCGCGTCCAGCGCCGCCATGCAGCGCAGCAGGGCCACGCCGCCACCCGGGAGGATGCCCTCCTCGACGGCCGCGCGCGTGGCGTGCAGCGCGTCCTCGACGCGCGCCTTCTTCTCCTTCATCTCGGCCTCGGTGGCGGCGCCGACGTTGATCTGCGCCACGCCGCCGGCCAGCTTGGCCTGGCGCTCCTGGAGCTTCTCGCGGTCGTAGTCCGAGGTGACCGTCTCCAGCTCCTTCTTGATCTGGCTGATCCGGGCCTGGATCGCCTCGCGCTTGCCGGCCCCCTCGATGATGGTGCAGTTGTCCTTGTCGACTACGACCCGCTTGGCGCTCCCCAGGTCGGAGAGCTTGAGGTTGGCCACGTCGATGCCCAGGTCCTCCATGACGGGGGTGGCGCCCGTGAGGGCCGCGATGTCCTGGAGCATCGCCTTGCGCCGGTCGCCAAAGCCCGGGGCCTTGACCGCGCAGCAGGGGAACACGCCGCGCAGGCGGTTGACCACCAGCGTGGCCAGCGCCTCGCCCTCGACGTCCTCGGCGATCACCAGCAGCGGCCGCCCGCTCTTGGCCACCTGCTCGAGCAGGGGCAGCATCTCCTTGATGGTGGAGAGCTTCTTCTCGTGGACCAGGATGTAGGGGCTGTCCAGCTCGCAGGTCATCGCCTCGGGCTTGGTGACGAAGTGCGGCGACAGGTACCCCTTGTCGAACTGCATGCCCTCGACCCAGTCCACGGTCGTGGCGAGGCCCTTGCCCTCCTCGACCGTGATCACGCCGTCCTTGCCGACGCGGTCCATCGCCTGGGCGATCTGGGTGCCGATCTCCTCGTCGTTGTTGGCGGCGATCGTGCCGATCTGGGCGATCTCCTTGCTGCCCTTCACCGGGGTCTTCATGCCTTCGAGCCGCTTGACGACGGCCTCGACCGCGCGCGCGATGCCGTTCTTGATGCCGATCGGGCTGGCGCCTGCGGCCACGTTCTTCAGGCCCTCCTCGAAGATGGCCTCGGCGAGCACCGTCGCCGTGGTCGTGCCGTCGCCGGCGACGTCCGAGGTCTTCGAGGCGACCTCGCGCACCATCTGGGCCCCCATGTTCTCGTAGGGGTCCTTGAGCTCGATCTCCTTGGCGACCGTCACGCCGTCCTTGGTGACGGTCGGGGTGCCGAAGGACTTCTGGATCACGACGTTGCGGCCGCGGGGCCCGAGCGTCACCTTGACGGCTCGGGCGAGCTGGCGGACGCCGGCGCGGATCTTCTCGCGCGCCTCCTGGTTGTAGACGATCTGCTTGGCAGCCATGGGAGGATCTCCTTCCGGAAGCGAGCGGGCGCTCTACTTCCCCTTCTTGGCGGGGGTCTTGCCCTTCTTCACGGACTCGAACGGGGCGTCATCCACGACGGCGAGGATCTCGCTCTCCTCGAGGATGAGGTACTCCTGGCCGGACTCCTTGATGCTGGTGCCGGCGTAGGAGGAGAACAGCACACGGTCGCCGACCTTCACGCTCAAGGGGACGCGCTCGCCCTTGTCGGTCTGCCGGCCGCTGCCGGTGGCGACCACCCGGCCCTGGGTGGGCTTCTCCTTGGCGGTGTCGGGCAGCACGATGCCGCCAGCGGTCTTCTCGCTGGCCTCGAGCCGCTCGATGAGCACGCGGTCGTTGAGGGGCTTGATCTTGGGCATGGAAGGGGTCTCCTCGAGCCCGGCCCTCGCGGCCGGGCCCTTCGCTCTAGGGGCTGGGGGTTGCGGAGGCCGCGCCGGGGGGCGGGGCCTTAGGCGCGCAAGACTCGCGGGGGGTCTGCCAGGGCAGCGGGCCGCAGGCCGCCAGCAGGGCCGCGCGCACGCAGCCGACGCGGGGCGGCCAGGGCAGGACCGTGGCGACGCCGCGGGCGAGCGCCTCGGACCAGGGCACGCGGGCCCCGAGCCGCGCCATCAGCACCACCGGCGTCCGGGGGGCGTAGCGCAGCGTGCGCCACAACGGGGGCCCCTCCGGCGCGGCCAGCGCGCTGTCCACGAAGGACGCGGCGTGGCGCTCCTCTTCGAGCCGGCGCCGGGCCTCGGCCGCGTCGGCGGTGACGCAGGCCCGAAAGCCCAGGTCGGCGATCCACCCGGCGAGCCGCTCGCCGAGCGAGCGTTCCGCGCCCGTCGGGGCGCCGAGGGTGAGCAGCACGGAGGGGGCGAGCCGCATGGGACCGGAGCCAACCGCAAGCCGGGTGCCCACCCCACCGCGGGCCGGCGCCTCGGTCCTAAGCGCCTTCTGCACAACGGGTTAGGATCATGAACCAGGCTCCAGGCGGGGGCCGCCTCCGGGCCAAGGCTGACAACCTGGCAGGGCGTGCCGCGAGCCGGCGGGCCAACCTGCCGCTGTGTCAGGCGGGCCGGCGCGGCCCATGCAGGGGGCTTCGGGCTGGGGACGCGCGGGGGGCCCCGCCCCGGGCTACTTCACCACGGTCGGGATGATGCCCGTGGTGCGAACCTTGATCACCTCGAGCTCGGGGAGCTGGATGCGGACCGGGGCGTTGGCCCCGACCGGGCCCGAGGCCAGGCTGGTCTCGAAGACCTGGATCGGGCGCTTGAGCCGGCTCAAGGTGGCCCGGATCTCGCCCATCACGAAGCCCCCCGAACTGACCCTGTCGTCGGTGCCGGCGGCGGCCGCCGCCGCGGCCTGCTCGCGCAGGCGGTCCACCTCGGCGACGTACCCCTCCAGGCGGGCGATCACCTCGCGCAGCCGCTCCCCGCCGTCGGGCAACCTGCCGGCCAGGGCGTCCAGGCGCGCCCGGGCCCGGGCCCGGAGCGCAGGGTCGGGGCTGGTGAGCAACGCGAGGTAGCGGTTCACGTCCTTGGCGAGGGCCTCCTGCGCGGCCCGCTCCTCGGCCTCCTTGACGCGGGCCTGCTCGGCCGCGGCCAGGTTGCGCCACTCCTCGGGCGTGTACCACCGGTCGCCGTGCTTCTCGTAGCCCTCCCGGCGGCGGGCCTCGTCGGGCGAGACCCACTCGCCGCGATGGCGCACGTGGCCGAGCACGCCGCGGGCGACCGCGTCCTCGGGATCCCGCTCGATCACCTGCTCGGCGAGCATCAGGGCCTCTTCCTCACGCCCGAGCCCCTTGAGCCAGGCGGCGAGCCGGCCCCGGTTGACGGTGTCCTCGGGGTCCAGCGCCGCCAGGTGCTCGCGGATCTGCTCGTCCACCGGGCGGCCGACGTGCCGCTCGCGTACCTCCTCGCTCTTCACGAAGCGCGGGCCGAAGCGGCTCAAGACCCACAGGCCCCCCTCGCCCTCGATCACCGCCCCCTCGACGAGGCGGCCGTCGGCGAGTTCGAGCGTGTCCGCCCGCGCCCCGGGCGCCGCGAGGACTCCCAACGCCAGCAGGCCGCACAGGAAGGGCAGGGGCCGATGGGTGGGGCGGTTCATGGCGGGACCTCCGGGAAGCCAGGCGCGGGGCCCCTCTAGGTAACGCCGCCGGGAGCCGTGGGGTTGGGATGGCCCACCGATCGGGGCCTTGGCCCCGGCCGAAGCCGCGCGCCGGGAGGGGGACCAGGCCGCACCGGCCGCACGCCGGAGCGGGGGACTCGGCCCGGCGGGGGTCGGGTACGATGGGCGCCTTCCCGGAGGCCCCATTGCCCCGCGCGATCGCCCCGCTCCTCCTGGCCTGCCTGCCCCTGCTGCTCGGGCTGGAGGCCCGGCCGGCCCACGCCAACGCGGAGGCCTACGCCAAGCGCCTCTCGATCGCCGATCCCGACGACCTCTACCGCGCGATCGAGGAACTGGCCGCGCAGCCCGACGCGGACGCCGCGCTACCGCTGCTCGAGGCCGGGATCCAGGCCGGCTGGCCGCACCTGGCGATCGCCTGCGGCGAGGCGCTGGCGGCCATCCCGGCCGAAGCGCTCAAGGCCAAGGTGTTCGGGGACTCGCGCGTCGCCCGGGACCTGGACCGGCTCGTGGACCGGGCGGCCAAGGAGGCCGACCTGGACCGCCAACGCAACCTGGCCCGGGTGCTGGGGGCCTGGGGCCACCCATGGGTGGACGACGCCCTGGCGAGCCTCGCGTCCGGGCGGCGCAAGCCCGAGGTCCAGGCCGAGGCGCTGTTCATGTGCGGCCGGCTCCCGATCAGCGAGTCCGAGCCGTTCCCCCTGACGGCCGCGGCGGTGATCAAGGCCCTCGGGGGCCGCAACGAGGAGATCCAGTGCGCGGCCTGCTCCGCGGCGGGCCTAAGGCGCATGAACGACGCCGAGCCGGCGCTGGTGTCGCTGGTCAAGCGCTCGACCGGGGAGTACCCCGGCCTCTATGCGGTCTGGGCGCTCAAGCAGATCGGGTATCGGGGCGGGATCGGCTCGTTCCTGCACGTCCTGGAGAAGGGCAGCCCCAAGCGCACGACGACGCAGGCCAATCTCAAGGCCGTCACCGAACTGTGCTCGGAGCGCGACGTCGAGACGCTGCTCGCCTTCACCCGCTCGCCGCGGAAGGACTACCGCGACGCGGCGGCGCTCGCGCTGGGGCGCCTGGCCTGGCGGGCGGCGCGCCAGGGCCGGCCCGCGCCGGGGGAGCCCGACCCCGCGGCCGAGACCACGCCGCGCGAGGAGGGGGACCCGGCCCCCGCGGCGGACCCGCCCGGGGGCGCCGCGCCCCGTTTCTCCGACCGCGTCGTGCAGCGCATGATCGACCTGGTGCGCGACGACGGCACCTGGGAGGTGCGCGACGCCGCGCGCCAAGCGCTGCTGCGCTTCGGGGAGCGTGCCAAACCCAAGGTGCTCGAGCAGTTGCCGGGCCTGGTCGAGGCCACCAGCACCGACGTGCAACTCACCGCCATCGAGCTCTGCGGCCTCTTCGGGGCGGCCGACGCCTACCGCCCCCTGCTCAAGATCGCGCTGTACGACAAGGACCGCACCAAACGCATGTTCGCCGCGCGGGCCCTGGAGGGCGTGGACGCCCCCCGGGCCGTCGAGGATCTCGCCCAGGTCGCCCGGCCGCGCCGGCAGCCCAAGACCGAGGACCTGAACGCCGTGCGGGCGCTCGGCTACCTGCGCGTCCAGCCTGCCTACGAGGCGCTCCTCAAGCTGATCCAGGAGGCCGAGGCCCACAGCGAGCCGGTGCTGCGCGAGGCGGAGTTCGCCCTCGAGCGCCTCACCGGCCACCGCTTCGGCCGCAAGCCCGACCGCTGGAAGGCTTGGCGCGAGACGGCCGAGCGCCCGTTCCACCCGCGCGTGAAGGACTTCAACCGCCAGCAAAACCGCCGCGACGTGATCGAGAAACGGCTCTACGGCCTCACGCCGGTGACGGAGAAGGCGGTCGAGAACGGGCTGCGGTGGCTCGAACTCCAGCAGCACCCGATGGGCTACTGGGACGGGAACGAGAAGGGCTTCGGCGGCGTGATCTCGTGCGAGCCGGCCTACACCGGGCTCTCGCTGCTGGCCCTCCTCGGCGCGGGCTACCAGGGCGCCCGGGGCAAGTACCACGAGACCATCCGCCGGGCGACCGAGTTCCTCGCGGCCACGCAACTCTACGACGGCGGCTTCCCCATCTCCGGCGGCGGGGACGACAGCTGGATCTTCGCCTACCTGACGGGCATGGGCGTCTGGGGCGTGACGGAGGCGTGCGGGCTCTCGGGCGACGCGCTGTACGCCGAGCCCGCCCAGTGGGGGGTCGACTACCTCATCCGCGTCCAGACCCCCGGCTCCGGCTGGCGCTACAGCGCCCGGATGGTGCAGAGCGACACCTCCTGCACCTCCTGGGTGCTCATGACGACCAAGATGGCCGACCTGATCGGGCTGGAGGTGGCGCAGAAGTCATGGGACGGGATCGACTCCTGGCTCGAGCGCTGCGCCTACGACATCACGGGGGAGGAGGAGGTCCCCGACGACCTCAAGACGGACTACGACCACGAGGTGGGCGCCCGGCGGTACTTCAAGGCGTTCACCGGGTACTTCGAGCTCTCGGGCTCCGAACAGAGCGCGGCGCAGCAGACCTCCATGACCGCGGTGGCGATGGTCTGCCGTTTCTTCATGGGCTGGCGCCGCAGCCACCCCTTCATGATCGGCAGCGCCAACTACCTGATGGACTACCTCCCGCGCTGGATGTCGGGACTCGAGAAGGGCCAGGCGATCGCCTGGTACCACTACTTCTGGTACTACGGGACCTTGGCCATGCACCAGATGGGCGGGCGCTACTGGAAGGCCTGGAACGAGAAGATCCGGACGATGTACCCGGAGAACCAGCGGACCTCGCCGCCGCACCTGGCCGGATCGTGGGACCCGGACAGCGCCCTGCTCAACGGCGGGCGGCTCTTCAGCACCGCCATGTCCATCCTCGCGCTCGAGTCCTACTACCGCTTCTCGCCCCTCTTCGAATAGCGGCCGGAGGGCGCGGTCGGCGGGTCGGTCGCCGCCGCCGGAAAGCCGCCGCGGCCGGGCACCGTGGGCCGGCCGGGCTAGCGGCGGCGGAAGGCGCGGCGCACGCGCCGCGGAGGGGCCCCGGCCAGAAGCAGGCCGGCCTCGACGGTGCCGCTGGGCCGATCCATGCAGCGCACGGCGAGCAGGTCGGCCGGGGAGCGCCACACGGGCAGGCCGGCCTGGAAGAGGATCGTCTCCATCGAACCGGCGCCGAGCCAGCGGGACAGGTCGGCGGTCGGAGCGCGCTCCAGGCGCAGCCCGAGGGCCCGCGCCCCGAGCGCCACGGCCTCGCCCTGGAACCAGGACTCGGCCTCCCCCGGCGCCCGGCCGCACAGGAGCGCCCGCGTCCGGCGCCCCGGCCGGGGCACCAGGGGCAGGGCCTCCAGCGGCAGGCTGGCGTCGGCCTCGGGCGCACGGCCGCCGAGGCCCAGCGCCGCGAGTTGGGCCGGTGTCGGCGCGTGGGGAAAGCGCACGCCCAGGTAGAGGTGCGAGGGGTCGTCGGGCGGCATGACCAGCCGGACGACCTCGCTCTCCAGGACCACCCCGGCCTGGGCGAAGCGCAGGTCGAAGCCGCCCCCGAGGTTGGCCTCGACGCGGGCAAAGAGGTCCCCGGCCCCCTCCACCGGGCCGAGCGCCCCAAGCGGGAGGTAGAGCAGGGCACCGCCGGCGCTCACGTCCACCGTCCCGCCGTCGAGCGGGCCCAGGCGGCCGCCCAGCCGGACGGGGAGGTCCACCGAGAGGCGGGCGCTGGAGCGCTTGCCGGAGAGGAAGACGCGCAGGGGGTCGAGGACGGCCGAGGACGCCATGCCTCCCCATCGGCCAGATCGGGCCCCCGACTTGCGGGGGCCGGGGGGGTCGAGGAGGGGCGGGCCCCTTACGGGTGGCCGTTGCGGTGGCTCCCGCCGGCTTCCAGCATGGCGGCGTCGAGCTGGCGGCGCAGCATGGTCCGGTCCGGGCCCAGCGGGAGCCCCTTGGCCTCGATCTCCTCCTGGTAGCGCGCGTCGAAGGTCGCGTGGAGGTGTTCGAGCCGGGGCAGCACGGCCTCGAGCACGTCCACGACGGCCGGGTCGAACTGGCTTCCCGCACAGCGGCGGATCTCCTCGAGCGCCCACGCGGAGGACATCGCCTCCTTGTAGCAACGCTTCGAAGTGATGGCGTCGTAGGCGTCGGCGACCTGGAAGACGCGCGCCGGCAGCGGGATGTCCTCGCCCCGGCGGCCCGCGGGGTAGCCCCCGCCGTCGTAGCGCTCGTGGTGGTTCAGGATCACCTCGGCCGCCCCCGAGAGGAAGGGCACGTGGGCCACGAAGTCGGCCCCGTAGACCGGGTGCATGCGCATCACCTTCCACTCCTCGGCCGTGAGCTGCGCGGGCTTGGTGAGGATGGCGTCGGGGATGCGGTACTTGCCGATGTCGTGGAGCATGGCCCCGAGCTGCAGGTTGCGCAGCGACTCGCCGCGCAGGCCCAGGTGGCGGGCGATCTCGGTGCAGTAGTCGCGCACCCGGAAGAGGTGCGCCATGGTCTCCGAGTCCTTCCCCTCGAGCATGGCCGCGAAGCCGATGACCGTGCCGTCGAAGGTGCGCTGCAACTCGTCTTCCTTCTCGCGCAGCCGGGCCTCGAGGTCTTCCTTGTAACGGTGGCGCAGCACGTACACCTGGCGCAGGTCCAGCGCCCGGTCGACGGCGTTTCCGATCGAGTCCAGGTCGAAGGGGTTCTTCTGGATGAAGTTGCAGGCCCCGAGTTGGATCGCCTCCATGGCGTAGCGCCACTCGTCGAAGGCCGTGAGGATCATGAAGGGCGTCGTGGACTCGATGTACGGCCGCACGGTGCGCAGGAAGGTGATGCCGTCCATGCGCGGCATGTGGATGTCGCTGATGATCAGGTCGAAGCCGCCTGGCTGCTCCTGCACCCGCGAGACCCCCTCCGCCCCGTTGGCCGCGTGCGTGCACTGGTGGCCGCGGCTGCGAAGGTAACGATCGAGGATGTCGCGCAGGCTCTCCTCGTCCTCGACCAGCAGGATGTTCTGCCCCATCGGCACCTCGCCTGGCTCCCGGGCGCGGGAGGTCGGGGCGCCGGCGGGCGCCCTACCTACTCTCTTTCGGCCGGTCCCCGCCACGGGATGAGCCCGGAGGCGGCGCCGACGCCCGGAGCATGACCCGGCCCGGGCCCCGGGGCCACCGCGCCCCCCCGGATTGTGAAGGCCGTCCTCACACGGGCCCGGGCCCGGCTCCGCGGCCCAGCGCCGTCGCGGGGTCGGGCGCTCCCTCCGCCGCCGGGGCCGCGGCCCGGGCGGGGGCGTCCGCCCGCGGGAGCACCGCGGCGGCGGCGGGCGCCGCGTCCTCGGCGCCCGCCTCCCCGCGGGCCTGGCGCCGGATCCACAGCGCCCGCACGGTCGCGCCCCCCATCGTGAACAGGCCGAGCGAGAGGACGCCCGTGATCACGGCGGCCACCGGCATGCGCGGGGCCTGGTAGACGGCCATCGCCACGTAGTAGGCCCCCACCAGGAGTTCCACCACGGCCTGCCACAGGTCGCGCCCGCCCGTGTAGGCCCGCTCGCGCGTCCGCACCAGGGCCCGGTCCTCGCCCAGGACCCCCAGCTTGGGCGTGCGCACGAACTCGGTACGCAGGCCGGAGAAGGCCTCCATCACCCCGCGCGCGTTGTTCACGGCCAGGCCCGTCCCCACCAGGGGGAAGAAGGGCAGGTAGCGCAAGCGCGCCACCCAGTCCCGGTGCACCTCGCGGGTGGCCACGACGAAGAAGAGCACCTGGGTGACGATGACGAGCGCGAAGACGACCGAGTCGAAGAGCGCGGCCACCTCGCCGGCGAAACCCCGTTGGATGCGCACCAGCATCACCGGAAGGGTGACGACGGTGAGGAAGAGGCTCGCGGGGAAGGCGATGTTGGCCCCGAGGTGGAAGGTGCCCTCCAGCTTCTTGCGCAGCGGCAGGTCGCTGCGCCACAGGCGCGGGACCAGTTTGAGGAAGCACTCGGTCAGCCCCTTGGCCCAGCGGTGCTGCTGGCTCTTGAGCGCCGTGATCTGCACGGGCAGTTCGCTCGGGCAGCCCAGGTCGCGCAGGAACACCCCGCGGTAGCCGGCCAGGCCGGCCCGGTAGGAGAGGTCCGTGTCCTCGCAGATGGTGTCGTCCTGCCAGCCGCCGGCGTCGCGGATCGCCTGGCGGCGCCAGATCCCGCCCGTGCCGTTGAAGTTGAAGAGGTAGCCCCCGCGCGAGCGCGTCACCTGCTCGAGGACGAAGTGCCCGTCCATCAGCATGCCCATGCCCTGGGTGAGCAGGCCGTAGCGGTCGTTCAGGAAGGTCCAGCGGGCCTGCACGAAGGCGACCTGGGGGTCGGTGAAGTGGTCCACCGTGCGGCGCAGGAAGTCGGGCGTGGGCACGAAGTCGGCGTCGAAGATGGCCAGGAACGCGCCCTTGGCCCGGTCCATGGCCGCCCGCAGGGCCCCGGCCTTGTAGCCGGAACGGTCGCTGCGGTGGACGTGCACGATGTCGAAGCCCTCGGCCGCCTTCTGGGCGACCTTGGCGCGCGCGATGCCCACCGTGGCGTCGGTGCTGTCGTCCAGGACCTGGATCTCGAGGCGGTCGCGCGGCCAGTCGAGCGCGCACACCGAGTCGATCAGGCGCTCGACCACGAAGCGCTCGTTGTAGACGGGCAACTGCACCGTCACGAGGGGCGGGGCGGCAAAGCGCGCGCCGGGCTCCTCGTCGGCGCGGCGCTGGAGGAAGTAGCGCGGGATCAGGAGCGCCCGGTAGAACATGACCGCCGCCACCAGCGTGAGCAGCGCGTAGTAGATGGTCAGCAGCAGGCTCTGGGCGAAGGGCATGGGGCGGCGCGGCGGGCTCCAGGGGGCCGCGGGCGGGCTTCGGGGGCGGCCGGCACGGGGCGCAGGCGGGGACGGAGGGGGCGCGCGGGCGGGTCGCCCGGCGGCCGCCGCCCGGAAGGTCCAGGGGGCGGCTTCGCGGAGGCCCGCCGGCGCCCGCCGGGGGCAGGGCGCGCCATGGTACGGGGCCGCCCCCGCGGCGCCAACGCGGCCGCGCGGCCCGGGCCGGCCCACGGGCCGGCGCGGGACCGGGGGGCGTAGCATCTGCGCCATGGCGGCCCAGCCCCCCCCCGACGTCGTGCGCCGCGTGCGAGAGCTGCGCGAAGCCCTGCGCGAGGCCGACCACCGCTACTACATCCTGGACGACCCCACGCTCTCGGACTCCCAGTACGACGACCTGTTCCGCGAGTTGCTCGCCCTGGAGCGGCGCTGGCCGGCGCTCGAGGACCCGGCGAGCCCGACCCGGCGGGTGCCCGGCGCGGTGGCCGAGGGCTTCGAGCCCTACCGCCATCCGAGCCCGATGGTCTCGCTGGACAACGTGATGAGCGAGGCGGAGTTCCGCGAGTGGGTGGAGTCCGCCGACCGCTTCCTGCGCTCCACCGAGCCGCGGACCTACAGCGTCGAGCCGAAGATCGACGGGGTCGCCCTCGAGCTGATCTACGAAGCGGGACGCCTCGTCGCCGCCGTCACGCGCGGGGACGGAGAGGTCGGCGAGAACCTCACCGCCAACGCGCGCACGATCCGCTCCATCCCCGCCCTCCTGCGCGGGCCCGGGGTCCCCGAGTGGATCGCGGTGCGCGGGGAGTGTTACTGCCGCAAGGCCGACTTCGAGGCCTTCAACCGGGAGGCCGAGGCCGCGGGCGAGCGCACCTTCGCCAACCCGCGCAACTTCGTCGCCGGGAGCCTGCGCCAGCTCGACCCGGCGATCCCGGCCGCGCGTCCCATCCGGTACCTCGCCTACGCCCACGGGGGGGTGCGGGGGGCGACCTACGCGACCCAGGCGGAGTTGCTGGCCGCGCTGCGGCAGATGGGCCTTCCGACCGTGCCGGAAGCCCGGGTGGTGGAGGGCGCGGACGCGGTGGTGCGGGCCTACGAGGACCTGCTCGCGCGGCGGGACCGCCTGCCCTACGAGGCCGACGGCGTGGTGGTGAAGGTGGATCAGGCCCGGCTCCAGGAGCGCCTGGGCATGCGCATCCGCTCGCCGCGCTGGGCCGTGGCCTGGAAGTTCCCGGCCCAGCGCGCGGTCACCCGCCTGGAGGCCGTGGACTGGAGCGTCGGCCGCACCGGCGTGGTGACGCCCCGCGCGGTGCTCGAACCGGTGTTCCTGGCCGGCGTGACCGTCCGCCACGCGACGCTCCACAACCTCGACGAACTCGCCCGCCTGGACCTGCGGGTCGGCGACCGGGTCGAGATCGAGCGCGCCGGCGACGTGATCCCCAAGGTGCTCCGGGCCCTCCCCGAGGCCCGCACGGGCAGGGAAACCCGCGTGCGCGTCCCCGCGACCTGCCCGGCGTGCGGCACCGCGCTCGGCCGCGACGAGGGCAAGGTGGCGCTGCGCTGCGGCAACTTCGCCTGCCCCGCGCAGGTGGCCGCGCACCTGGTGCACTTCGCCAGCCGCGGGGCCCTGGACATCCGCGGCCTGGGCGAGAAGCAGGTGCAGCAACTCCTCGAGGCCGGGCTGGTGAAGGACGCCGCGGACCTGTTCACGCTTGGGGCCGAGGACCTCGCGGCGCTGCCGCGCTGGGGCGAGAAGAGCGCGGCCAACCTCCTGGCGCAGTTGGCCGAGGCGCGTCGACCCCCGCTCGACCGCCTCCTGGTGGGGCTGGGGATCCGCGAGGTGGGCGAGCGCGGCGCCCGGATCCTCGCCCGCGCCTTCGGCACGCTGGGCCGCCTCGCGCGGGCCACCCGCGAGGAACTCCTCGAACTCGACGAGGTGGGCGACGCCATGGCCGACGCGGTGCGGCAGTGGTTCGCCGAGCCGCGCAACGCCCGGATGCTGGAGCGCCTGGAGGCGGTCGGGGTCCGCCCCCGGCGCGTGGAGGCCCCCGCGGGGGGCGCCTTCGAGGGGTTGACCGTGGTGCTCACGGGCACGCTCGCCACGCTCTCGCGCGACGAGGCCAAGGCCCTGGTGGAGGCGCAGGGCGGCCGGGCAGCCTCCGCGGTGAGCGCCCGGACCCACCTCGTCGTGGCCGGGCCCGGCGCGGGCTCCAAGTTGACCCGGGCCCGGGAACTTGGCGTCGAGGTGATCGACGAAGAGGAGTTCTTGCGCCGGGCGGGCCGGGGGCGCTAGGCCGCCCGGACACGGAGGGGGGAACCCGGCGGGGCCGGGGCGGGTCCAACCAGCGGGCGCGTGGACCCGGAGGGGCCGCGCGCCCCAGGTTCCCGCCCGTTCACCGGGGCCGGGGCCGCCCGTCCGCGCCCGGCGGTAGGACGTCGGCCCCGACCTTGGGTACGCTGGGAGGGCGCGCCCGCGGCCCCACCCGGCGGCGGGTGCCGTGCCTCGTCCTTCCGGGGAGTTGTCCATGCCGCATCCGATTCGCCCTCGCGCCCGACTCCGGGCGTCGCTCGGTGCCCTTGCGCTCGTCGCCCTCGGGCTCCTCATCGCCCACGTACCCGCCGCGCAGGCCGGCGCGCCGGTGCTCCGGGACACGTACCGCGACCCGGTGCACAAGTTCTCGCTCCGGATGTTCGACGGCTACAAGCCCGTCCCGCTCAAGCCCGACGAGCGCCTGGTGGCCTGCCGGTTCCGCGACCCCAAGGAGAAGGGCGAGGCGCGGGGCACCTTCCCGGTCACGGTGGAGGTGCTGCGGCTGGCCAAGGACGGGAAGGACAAGCCCGTCACGACCGGCGGCGGGCCCGACGGCATGCCCGAGATCCCGGCCGAGGTCCTCGAGCGCATGGGCCTGGGCGAGCCCAAGGACCTCTTCGACGCGGCCTTTCGCGGCCTGATGATCGCCGAGGCCGCCGAGAAGGAGATCCAGGCGGGCAAGGACAAGCCCAAGGCCATCCGCTCCAAGGACAAGGTGGCCGGGCAGATGTGGACCTTCGAGGTCGCCTCGATCTGGGGCTCGGACCCCACGGACCGGATCTACCTCTTCCTGGCCACCTTCGAGCGCGACGGCGTGGAGTACGGGATCTCGTGCCGCTGCGGCGCCGTGATGCGCAAGCACTACGCGCCGCGCTTCGAGGACATCGCCGAGTCCTTCCGCTTCTTCGACACCCGGGCGAAGGACGTCGAGAGCCTCGACGCGCTGGACGGCGTGAACATCAGCGCCCGCCGCCGGCTCCAGATCGAGCAGAGCATGGTGCGGGACTGGGACGTGGTCGTCAGCCCGAAGAAGAACTACATCGTGATCTACAACACGAAGAAGGGCACGAACCACACGCTGGCGAAGGTGATCGCCGAGCGCATCGAGTTGATCCGCGAGCAGATCTACGAGGTGCAGTTCCCGCC
>JAPKHB010000210.1 GCA_026647295.1 Planctomycetota bacterium
CGAAGGAGGCGCCCGAGAAGATGTCGGCGAGCGGTTGGCCGGCCCCTTCGGTCAGTTCCACCTGCACCTCGCGTTCGTCCAGCGCGCCCGCGCGCAGGCGCTCGCGCAGCCGCACGCGCACGGCCCCCAGGTCGTGGGCCACGGGCCCGGCGCCCGGGCGCGGCGCGTCCAGGCCCAGGGGGTCGAGCGCGGGGTCGCCGGGCTTCCACTCCCGCACCAGGGCGTCGAGCACGCGCGCCTCCGCCCGCTCGGCGGCCCGCTCCGCCACGCGCCGGCGCTCGCGCTCCTTCACCTGTGCGATCGCGCTCTCGAGCAGGTCGCGCACGATCGACTCGACGTCCCGGCCCACGTAGCCGACCTCGGTGAACTTCGTGGCCTCGACCTTCGTGAACGGCGCGCCGATCAGGTCGGCGATGCGGCGGGCGATCTCGGTCTTGCCCACGCCCGTGGGCCCCATCAGCAGCAGGTTGCGCGGCACCACGTCCCGCCGCAGGCCCTCGTCGAGCTGGAGGCGCCGCCAGCGGTTGCGGATCGCCACCGCCACCGCGCGCTTGGCCTCGCGCTGCCCGACCACGTGCCGGTCGAGCTCGGCCACGATGCGCCCGGGGGTGAGCGCGGCGGGATCGGGCGCCTCGCTCACCGGGCGGTCCCTCCCGCGTCCGGGGCCGGCGCGGGGGTCTCGAGCAGGGTGATCCGGTCGTTGGTGTACAGGTCCAGGCCCGCCGCGATGCGCAGCGCCTCCCGGCACACCGCGTCCAGCGCAAGGGGGCTGTGCGCCAGCAGGGCCCGCGCCGCGGCCACGGCCAACGCCCCGCCGCTGCCCACGCCCAGGACGCCGTCGTCGGGCGCGATCACGTCCCCCGTGCCCGTCACCAGCAGCAGTTCCCGGGCGTCGGCGACCACCAGCATGGCCTCCAGGCGCCGCAGGACGCGGTCGGCGCGCCAGTCGCGCGCGAGGTCGACGGCGGCCTTGCGCAGCGAGCCCGGGTGGGCCTCCAGGCGCGCGTCGAAGCGGTCCAACAGCGCGAGCGCGTCGGCCGCCCCGCCCGCAAAGCCCGCCAGCACCGCGCCCCCGCGCAGGGCGCGCACCTTCACCGCGCCCTCCTTCTGGACGTTCGTGCCCAGGGTCACCTGGCCGTCGCCCGCGAGGACCGCGCGCCCCTGCCTTTGGATCGCCAGGATCGTTGTCATGGGCGGGCGACGCTACGCGTGGCCGCACAGGCCGTCAAGCCGCCCGCCACGCCCACGGCCCGCCGGCAGGGCCCGCGGCCCGGAACGCCCGGGGGTGCGTCCGTTTGTAGGCCGCCCGCGGGCCTCGGCCACAATCCGCGGCGCAACCCCGCGGAGACGCCATGGAAACGACCCTCGTCCTCGTCAAGCCCGATGGCGTGCAGCGCGGGCTGGTCGGCACGATCCTCGCGCGCCTGGAGCGCAAGGGGCTGCAACTGGTCGGCCTCAAGCTCGCGCGCCCCCCGCGCGCGCTGCTGGAGGCGCACTACGCCGTCCACCAGGGCAAGGGCTTCTACGAAAGCCTGCTCGCCTTCATGGGCTCCGGACCGGTGGTGGCCGTGGCGGTGCGCGGCGCGGGGGCGATCGCCGTGGTGCGCGGGCTGATGGGGCCGACGAACGGCGCCGAGGCGCCGCCGGCCACCCTGCGCGGCGACTTCGGCCTCTCCCGCTCCTTCAACCTCGTCCACGGCTCCGACGGGCCCGGGACGGCCGCGGCGGAGTTGGCGCTGTGGTTCCCCGAGGGGCTCGTCGAGTGGGAGTGGAACGCCCTGCGCTGGGTCTACGACCTCGAATGACCATACGGAGCCAGGCTCCGGTGCATCATTCGAGGGCCCCGGTGCGCGGGGGTTGCGCCCCCCTCCGCTCCGCGCTGCCGCGCGGACTCCCCGGTGCCCGGCGGTACCAGGGCACGGGCCGGGGGCGGCGCTCGATGACGGCTCGATGACCCGTTCGGGGGATGCTGGTTGGCTCGGGTCCGTGCCGGGCCCGCGGAGGCCTTCCGATGGTGCTTCCCCCTCCCTCCCCGCGGCGCCGGGCCGGCGCCCGAGCGCGCCTTGCGGGCCTGTGCGCCTGCCTCTGGCTCTCGGCCTGCTCCGGGCTCACGCTCGAGGGCGACCAGGCGGCGAAGGACCAGGCCGCGCGCGTCGAGACCTGGATGTCCTCCGCCCTCACGTACTACGACGGGGGGAACTACGAGCAGGCCGCCATCCAGTTCGAGCGGGTGCTCACCGAGGAGCCGCACAACCAGCGCGCCAAGCGGGGTCTGGCCAACGCGCTCCTGATGCAGGACACGCCCAAGAAGTTGCGCCGGGCCGAGGCGCTGCTGCTCGAGGTGAAGGACCTCGACTGGTCGCACGCCGAACTGGGCGACCGGCGCTTCGAGGTGCTCACGGACCTGGCGCGCGTGTACTCGAGCCTGGCCGACTACTACGAGCGCGACATCCGCGCGCTCGAGGAGCAGTTGAGCACCGACGAGCACATCGACGCGGCCGCGGTGCGGGCCAACCTCGCCCGGCAGGTGGCCGAGCGCGACCAGTTGATCCACCGGGCGCTCCCGCTGTACCGCGAGGTCCTCGCCCGCTCGCCGGAGAACCCCTACGCGCTGTCGGGCCTCGCCAAGGCGCACCTCCAACTCGGCAACGACGACCTCGGCCTGAACTTCGCCGAGCGCTACCTCACCTTGAGCCGCAAGAGCCAGCAGAACTGGCGGCGGGAACTGGAGTGGTGGGAGAAGCAGGCCGGCCGCAACGTGACGCGGGCCCAGCGCGACACCTACATCCAGAAGATCCAGGGCGCCCGCGAGAAGGAGAAGCTGGTCCTGTTGATGATCGGCTCCGTGCACATGCGGCGCGAGGACTTCGGCAAGGCGATCGAGGCCTACACCGCCCTGCTCGAGATCGACCCCGCCGTCCCGGCGGCGTACATCGAACGCGCCCAGGCGCGCGCCGCCCACAGCCAGTACCGGCTGGCGATCCAGGACATCGAGGAGTACCTGAAGCTCACCGACCCGCAGCGCCACCGCACGCAGCGCACCAACGCCGTGGGGCTGCTGGACCGCTACCGGTTGATCGTGGAGCGCCAGGAGGGCGCCCGGGGCCCCGCGCCGGCCGCGCCCCAGCCGGCGGCCGGGGATGCCGATCCCTACGGCCTGCCGCCCGCCGGCCGCTGACCCGCGGCCCGAAGGGGCGGCGGGCCCGGGGCAACGGCCCGGGGCCTCCTTTCGCGCGGCGCGCCGGGCGGAACGAGGCGTAGGGGCCGGCCGAGGCTTGCGGGCGCCGACGGATGCATCCGGGCGCCGCGCGCGCGCGTTCCTACAATGGAGCCGGCCCGGAGTCTCCATGCCCTGCTTCCCCGCCCCCCGATGCGTCCCGCTGATGGTGCTGGTCCTCCTCCTCCTGGCCCCCCCGGCCCGGGCGGAAGAGGTCGAGATCCCGCTGGCCAGCGGAAAGAGCGTGCGCGGCCACGTCGCCGCCGCCACGCCCGAGGAGGTGGTGCTCCGGATCGGCGAGCAGGAGCGCCGCCTGCCCTGGAGCGCGCTCGCTCCCCTGGGGGCCTGGCGCTGCCACCGCGCCCTGGCGCCGCCGGCCGACGGAGACGCGCGCCTCAAGCTCGCCGTCCTGGCCGTGGACCTGGGTCTCTTCGTCGAGGCGCGCGAGGAGTTCGAAAAGGCGCTGGCGCTGGGCGCGCTCAAGGCCAACGAGTTCGCCGAGCGCGTGGCGGCCGCCGAGCGCGCCGCCGTCGAGAACGGGGTGGCGCTCGCCCGCCAGCGGGCGGAGTCCGGCGACCTGGAGGGCGCGCTGGAGGAGGCCCGCCGGCTGCGCCAGCACTTCAGCGAAGCCCCGGGCTCCGCGGCGATCGGGCGGCTCATCGCCGACCTCGTCAAGCGCATCCAGAGCCTGGACGCCCAGGCGTTGGCCGACCAGGAAGAACTCGCCCGCATCCAGGTGGAGAGCCGGCGCCAGAAGGAGGTACTCGAGCGGCGCGTGCGGGCCACGGACCGGATCAGCAACGGCGAGCGGGCGGCCGAGGAGTCCGCGCGCTACCGCGAGCAGGGCAGCGTGACGCGGGCGCGCAAGCACGCCGAGGAGGCCGACGGCCTCTTCCAGGACGCCCGCCTCCAACTCGGGCGGCTCCGGCGCATCCTGCCCGAGGGCGACCCCGAGCGCCGCGAGGTCCTGGCGCGCCTGGCCGAATTGGACCGCCAGCAGTTCGCGCTGCGCTTTGCGATGGCGCGCTTCTTCGCCGAGAGCCGCACCTGGACCCAGGCCGAGCGGTGGATCCAGTTGTCGTCCTACATCGACCCCGTGCACCCCGACCTGATGGCGCTGCGCGAGGAAGTGGCCTCCGTGCGCATCCGCTACCGCTTGAGCGACATGACCAACGCCCGGCCCATCGTGCGCTGACCCTCGGGCCGGGCGGGGGCGCCGCGGGTCAGGCCGGCCCGCCGGCGGCCGGCGCCGGGAAGTATCCCTGGAGCAGCAGGTCGTCGCCCAGGCGGCGCCAGGCGGTCTCTTCGAGGTGCAGGGCCGCCGTGGCGTCGGGAATGCCCACGTCGTGGACCCCGGGCACGGGATCGGGCCCGCCGAAGAGGCGCGGGGCGACGAGCACGCTCGCCTGGTCGCCCAGGCCCGCGCGCACGAAGGCGCCGTGGAGCCGCGGCCCGCCCTCCACCAGGAGGCGCCGCACCCCCAGGGCGTGCAAGGCCCCCAGACCCGCCGCGAGCCACTCCCCCTCCGAGGACGCCGCGACGGGAAGGAGCCGGGCGCCGCGCGCGGCGAGCGCGGCCGCGCGGGCGGGGTCGGCCTCCGGCCGCGTGACGATCACGACCCCGCTGGCGGACAGGTCCTCGAAGAGGCGCGCAGCCGGCGGGCAGCGCAGGCGCCGGTCGAAGACGACCCGCAGCGGCTGGGACCTCCCGTCGGGGACGCCCCCGGCCAGGCGGGAGGTGAGCCGGGGGTCGTCGACGAGCACGGTCTCGCTGCCCACGGCCACCGCGTCCACGTGTGCCCGCAGGTCGTGCAGCCAGCGCCGGGCCACCGGGCCGCTCACCGCCCCGCCGGCTCCCCGGCGCGGCGCGGCGTGCCCGGTCAGGTCGATCGCCCACTTGAGCGCGACCCAGGGCCTGGCTCGCGTGCGCGCCGCGACAAAGCGCGCGAGCAGCGCCGCGCCGTCCGCGGCCGGCACCGGGCCCTCGACGGCCACCCCGGCGGCCACCAGCCCGGCCAGGCCCGAGCCGTCGGCGGGCTCGGCCGGGTCGGCCTCCGCGTACACGACCCTCGCGACGCCGGCGGCGAGCAGGGCGCGCGTGCACGGCGGCGTCTTGCCGGTCCGCGAGCAGGGGGCCAGCGAGACGTAGGCCGTCGCGCCGCGGGCCGCCGCGCCCGCGCGGGCGAGGGCCTCCACCTCGGCGTGGGGCCCGCCGTAGGCCCGGTGCCAGCCCTCGCCCACCACGCCCCCCGGGCCGACCAGCACGCAGCCCACCGGCGGATTGGGTTCGACCTGGAAGCAGCCCTTGCGCGCGAGCGCGACGGCGCGGCGGAGCCAGGCGAGGTCCTCGGGATGCGCCACGCGCGGAGCATACGCGCGGCGGCTGCGCCGGCCCTTCCGGCCGGGGGCGGCGAACCGAAGGGGCCGGGCGGCCTCGGGGGGGGCGGTATGCTCGCCCCCACGATGCGCGGACGCGGTCGCCCCTTTTCGGCCTGGCTCCTTTGGACCGCCCTCGCCGCCGCCGCCGCGGCGCCGCCGGTCGGGGCCGGGACCGAGCCCCCGCCCGCGGGCAAGGCGCTGGAGGAGGCGGTGCTCGCCTACCTGGGCGCGGGCTTCCAGGAGCGCGCGCGCCTGCGCGCGGACTGGGACGCGCGGCTGGCGCCGCTTCCGCCCACGCGCCTTTCCGCCCTGCGCCGGGAGATGCTCAAGGCCGCCGCACGCCACGGTCCGCGCCTTCCCCGGGGCAACACGCGCGACTTCCTGGCCCCGGGGCGGGGCAAGGTGCTCCAGCAGGGCAAGCCGGGCAAGGTGCTGTTCCTGGGCCTGCACGGGGGCGGGCTCGGCGCGGGGGAGGCGGAGAGCGCCGCGGGGAGCATGGGCGGGGGCGGCTGGTGGTGGCTCTTTCCCGAGGTGCTGGAGAAGACGGAACACGGCTGGACCGACGCCGGCACCGAGGAGTTCGTCGTCGAGCTCGTGCGCGCCGCCAAGCGCGCGGGCAAGGTGGATCCGGACCGGGTCTACGTCGCGGGCCACAGCATGGGGGGCTACGGCGCCTGGACCCTGGGCGCCCACCACGCGGACCTGTTCGCGGGCGTCGGCGCCTACGCCGGCGCCCCCACCTGCCTGCGCCGATCGGCGTCGGATCCGACGATCGTGGCCGTCCAGCCGGGGATCCTGCCCTCCTACCTCAACCTGCGCCTGCACGTGTACCAGAGCGGCGACGACACGAACGTCCCGCCAGAGAGCAACGACTTCGCCCTCGCGCGCCTCGGGGAGTGGAAGGCGCGCTGGCCCGCGGGCTTCGACCACGCCTACGAGCGCGTGGAGGGGCGCGGCCACGCGGCCCCCGCCGCCGGCTACCTGCCCTCGCTGCGCTGGCTGGCCGAGCGCCCCCGCACGCCGCGTCCGCGCACGGTCCTCTGGCAGCCGGTCCTGACCTGGAAGCGCCAGTTCCACTGGCTGCACTGGGCACGGCCGGAACTCGACGCGCTGGTCGAGGCCCTGCGCCAGACGGCCGGCGGCGAGGCGGCCGTCTGGACGGGGGAGGATGCCGGCGCGGCCGTGGCATGGTCGGCGGAACCCGGCGCGGCCGGGCCGGCGCCGCCCTTCGCGGGGATGGCCGGGGGCGCCGGGGCGCCTCCCGCGCCGGGCGCCGCCGCCGCGGACGGCCGCTTCGACGTCCTCGGCACCGTCGAGCCCGC
>JAPKHB010000211.1 GCA_026647295.1 Planctomycetota bacterium
TGCGGCGCTTGAGGATGGCGCGGGGCTTGGCCATGGGCGGCGGGGGGCGGTCCTTTCCGGCTTCGGGGGGGAGCGGGCGGCTTCGAGCGGGGCGCGGGGAGCGACGGGGCTAGCGGGGGTCGGGGGCCTTGCCGGCCAGGTAGGCCTCGGTGAACTGGCCGAGGATGCGGGAGAGTTCGGCCTCGACCTCCGCGGTCAGGGCCTTGTCCTTCACCAGGCCTTCGTAGAACGGCGCGTGGTTGTCCTTCACGTAGGCCAGCATCCGCCGCTCGTAGTCGGCCACCTTGGGCACCGGGACCTTGTCGAGGAAGCCGTTGGCGCCGGCGAAGATGCTCATCACCTGGTCGATCACGGCCATGGGCTGGAACTGCGGCTGCTTGAGCAGTTCGACCATGCGGCGGCCGCGGTCCAACTGGGCCTGCGTGGCGGCGTCGAGGTCCGTGCCGAGCTGGGCGAAGGCCTCCAGTTCGCGGAACGCCGCGAGGTTGAGCCGCAGGCCGCCGGCCACCTTCTTGTGCTTCATGGCCTTGACCTGGGCGTTGCCGCCCACGCGGCTCACCGAGATGCCCACGTCGACCGCCGGCCGGATGTTGGCGCGGAACAGGTCGGGCTGGAGGTAGATCTGTCCGTCCGTGATCGAGATCACGTTGGTGGGGATGTACGCCGAGACCTCGCCCTCCTGCGTCTCGATGATCGGAAGCGCCGTGAGCGACCCGCCGCCCAGGTCGTTGGAGAGCTTGACGGCGCGCTCCAGCAGGCGGCTGTGCAGGTAGAACACGTCGCCCGGGTAGGCCTCGCGGCCCGGCGGCCGGCGCAGCAGCAGCGAGAGCTGCCGGTAGGCGACCGCCTGCTTGCTCAAGTCGTCGTAGACCACGAGCGTGTGGCGCTTGTGGTTGTACATCAGGTGCTCGGCCATCGCGCAGCCCGCGTACGGGGCGACGTACTGCATGGGGGCCGGCGCCGAGGCCGAGGCCACGACCACGATGGTGTAGTCCATGGCGCCCGTGCGCTTGAGGTCCTCGACGACCGCCGCGACGGTCGAGTCCTTCTGGCCGACCGCCACGTAGACGCACACGACGTCCTCGGAGCGCTGGTTGATGATGGTGTCCACCGCGATGGCGGTCTTGCCCGTCTTGCGGTCGCCGATGATCAACTCGCGCTGCCCCCGCCCGATCGGGGTCATCGAGTCGATCGCCTTGATGCCGGTCTGCAGGGGCTCCTTGACCGGCTGCCGGTCCGCGATCCCCGGCGCGATCATCTCGACCGGCCGCGTCGCCTCGGCCTGGACCGGGCCCTTGCCGTCCAGCGGGTTGCCCAGGGCGTCGACCACGCGGCCGACCAGCCCGAGGCCCACCGGCACCTGCAGGAGCTGGCCCGTGCGGCGCACGGTCATGCCCTCGTGCAGGTCCTGGTCGCTGCCGAGGACGACCGCGCCGATGCTGCCCTCCTCGAGGTTGAACACCTGGGCCCGGGTGCCGTTCTCGAACTCCAGCATCTCGCCGGCGGCGGCCTTCTCGAGGCCGTAGATGCGGGCGATGCCGTCGCCGACCTCCAGGACGGTGCCGACCTCGGCCACGTCCACGGTCGACTCGAAGCGCTCGAGCTCCGCCCTAAGGACGGACGTGATCTCTTCAGGATTGAAGCGCATGGAAGTGCGTACCTCTCTCGATGATCTTCTGTCGCAGTTCTGCGAGGCGGCGGCGGGCGCTCCCGTCGGCGACGCGGTCGCCGACGCGGATGATGGCGCCGGCGAGGATCTCGGGCTTGACGACGTGCCGAAGTTGCGGCTCCCCGCCGATGGCGGCGCGGATGGAACCCATCCAGGCCGCAAGGGCCTGCGGTTCGACGGGCGCGGCGGTCGTGAGCGTGACCGGCACCCGCCCCAGGCGCGCGTCCAGCCGCTCGGCGTACGCCGTGCCGATCGCCGGCAGCAGCGCCAGCCGCCCCCGGCGCTGCAGGAGCATGAGGAAGCGGGCGAGCAGGGGGGGGAGCCCCGCCGCGCCCACGCGCGAAAGCGCGGCCTGCTTCTCGGCCCCCGACACGACCGAGGAGAGGAAGTAGGCGCGCAGGCCGCGCTTGCCCTCCCAGGCGCCGACCACGGCGGCGAGCGCGGCGCCCACCGTCTCCAGGGCCGCCACGCCGCCCTCGGCCTCGACGGCCTCGAACAGCGCCGCAGCGTAGATGGACCCGCCCGGGCCGTCCGGGGTCATCGCGCCTCCCCGGGGGTGCGCGTGAACTCGCCGACCACCTCCGCCACCAGGGCGGCGTGGTCCTCGGGGGCGAGCTGGCGGCGCAGGATGCGGCTCGCGGCCTCGGTGGCGACGGCGGCCGCGTCGCGCACGACCCGATCCCAGGCCTTGGCCTCGAGTTGCCCGATCTCGCGCCGCGCGCGCTCGACGGTCTCCTCGGCGCGCCGGCGCGCCTCCTCCTCGATCTGGCGCCGGATCTCCTGCGCGTCGCGCCGCGCCTCGTCGAAGATCGACTGCGCCTCCGCCCGGGCGTGGTCGATGCGCTGCTCGTACTCGGCGATCAGCGCCTTGGCCCGTTCGTGGGCGGCCGCGGCGTCGTCCAGCGCCTGCTGGATGGTCCGTTCGCGGGCCTTGAGGCCCTCCAGGATCGGCCGCCAGGCCGCCTTGGAGAGCACCACGAGCAGCACGACGAACACGGCGATGGTGCACAGCGCCGTGACCAGGTCCAGGTCCAGGAGGCCGGGCTTGGCGGCCCCCTCCTCCGCGGCGAAGGCCGGGCCGGCCAGCAGCCCGAGCGCGAGGATCGCGAGCGCGAGCACGCGGGACGGGGTGTGCAGCATGGGACCTCCTCGGTTGGGCGAAGGGCGCCGACGGCCGCCGCCCGTCGGCGGCGACGGCGGGCGGCGCGCTCCCCCCGGCGGGGCGCGGGCTAGTTCCCGAGCGCCTGCATGCAGACGATGAGGGCGAAGAAGGTGAAGCCCTCGATCAGCGCCGCCGAGATGATCATGTTCACCTGGATGGCGCCCTTGGCCTCGGGCTGGCGCGCGATCGACTCGACCGCGTTGGCGCCGATGGCCCCGATGCCGCGGGCGGCGCCGATGCACACCAGGCCCACGCCGAGCGCGACCAGCGGCGCCAGGTTGACGACTTCGGCGAGGACGACGGAAAGCAGGGCGACGAGGGTCATCGAGAGGTTCTCCTTGGTTGGTCGGCGCCCCGGGGCGCCTCACGTCGGGGATGGGGTCGAGGTCGCGCGGGCGGCGGGCGCGGCGCGGGGCTAGTGCTCCGCGTGCAGTCCAGCGCCCACGAACAGCGCGGTCAGGAACGTGAAGATGTAGGCCTGGAGGAAGGCTACGAACAGCTCGAGGATGCTCAAGGCGGCGGCCCCGAGCACCGAGACGACGGTCACGCCGTACCAGGCCGCGCTGCCGCGCGCCGCCTGTTCCACGCCGATGACCGCGAAGGAGACGATCATCGCCAGCACGATGTGCCCGGCCACCATGTTGGCGAAGAGGCGCACGGCCAGCGCGAAGGGCTTGACCAGCATGCCGATGATCTCGAGCGGCACCATGAGCGGCGCCATCCACACCGGCGAGTGGCCGAAGAAGAAGGAGTGCCAGTAGCGGCCCACGCCCTGGGCCCGCATCCCGGCCACGTGGATGAAGAGGAAGGCGCAGACGGCGAGCCCGCCCGTGACCATGATGTTGCCGGTGGCCGTGCCGCCGACGTGGGCGAGGTGCCGGTCGAGGGTGGTGCCCACCGCCCCCAGCGGGATCATCCCCAGCAGGTTCGCCGTCAGGATGAGGAAGAAGGTGGTCCAGAGGAAGGGCACGAGGCGGTCGGTGTGCTTGCCCAGCGCCGGGCGCGCCACCTCCTCGCGGATGAACTGGAGGATCGCCTCGAGGAAGTTGCGCAGCCCCCGGGGCACCAGGCCCCGCTGGCGGGCGGCGATCGGCAGCACGACGGCCAGCAGCAGGGCGGAGACCAACAGCATCTCGAGGTGGTTGGTGAGCTCGAAGCCAAAGAGCCGGTAGCCCCGCCCGTGGGGGAGCACGTGGTCCATGGGGTCGGCGGCGGCGAGGAGGAGGTGGGGCACGGGCGTCAATCCCTGGGCTTTGGCCGCGCGGCGGGTTGCGACCCGGACGCGGCTCCCTCTGCGGCGCGGGCCTCTTCGGCGCCTGCGCCCTCCGCGGCGGAGGGTCCGGGATTCTGACCCACGATGCGCACGGAGACGAACACTTCCAGGACCAGTTGGGCGAGGTAGCCAAGGGCCAGGAAGACCGTGAAGGGAAGGTCCGGCGCCGCGTCCAGGAAGTAGACCGGCGCGGCGCAAAGGAGCGTGACCAGCACGCGCACCGCCATGCCCGCCTGGAGCGCCTGGACCGACCCTTGAGGGCCCGGGACCAGCCGCCCGAGCCCGGCCGCCGCCAGGTGCCCTGCGAGCGCGCCCAGGAAGCCGATCCCGCCCGCAAGGCCCAGGGCGAGGAGCCCCTCCCGGCCGGCCCAGGCGTGGGCGGGCCAGGCCAACAGGAGCACGAGGGCCAGGGCAAGGCCCAGGGCCCACGCCACCCGCCGCGCCGCGCCCGGCGCGGGGCGCACGTCTTGCGCTCGCTCCGCCACTCCCGCCTCCAGGTTCGGGCCGCCGGGCCCGTCAGGGCCGCCGGGCGCCGTCGTCGTCGCCGCCGTCGCGGCCCTGGGCGGCCAGCACCCGCCGCAAGAGCAGCCACGTGCCGACCGCGACGCCGGCCAGCGAGGCGCCGGCCGTCCACCACGGCGCGCTCCCCAACCTCGCATCCAGGGCCCGGCCGCCAAGGAAGAACAGCCCCACGACCAGGCCGAACTCGATGCCCACCGTGACCATCCCGCCGCGCCGCGTCTCGGGGTCCACGTCCCGTTCGAAAGGCAAGGTCGGGCGGCGGTACTCCGGCAGACGGCCGCGCTCGGGGGGCGGCTCGTCCCGCGCCGGTCTGTTCATGGCGAGAGTGTAGCCGGCGGGCCCGTGCGGCCCGGGCGTATCCTGCCCGCGTGCGTTGGGCCCTGGCCGAGGCGACCGCCGCGTTCCTGGACACCCTGCTGCGGGCCCTGCCCCCGGCCGGCCTGCTCGCGGCCTGCGAGGGGGTGGGCCGGCTGGCCTGGTTCCTCCTGCCCGGGCGGCGGGCCGTGGCGTTGGAGAACCTGCGCCTGGCCTTCGGGGGCACGCTCGCCACCGGCCGGCGCCGGGACCTTGCGCGGGCCGGCTTCGTCCACCTCGCCCGGCTCGTGGGGGAGTGCGTGCTCGCCCCGCGGCTCCTGGCCACGGCCCGGCAGCGCGGCCGGCGGGTCCGCCTCCACGGCGCCTGGCGGGAGCTCGAGGCCCGCATGCGCGCCGGCGGCGGCGTGTTGGTCACCGGCCATCTGGGCAACTGGGAGGTGGGCGGGCACGTCGCCCAGGCGCACGGCATGCGGCTGCGCCCGATGGTGCGCACGCCGCCGTCTGCGCTGGCGGCCGCCTTGATGCGCCGCTGGCGGGCCGGGGGGCGGAGCGCCTTTGCCAAGGTGGGGGGGCTCGGCGAAGCCCTGGCCCACCTGGGCGCCGGGGGTTGGCTCGGGCTGCTGGCCGACCAGAACGCGGGGCGGCACGGCATCTTCGTCCCCTTCATGGGGGTGGCGGCGAGCACCTACCCGACGCCCTTCGTGCTGGCCCGCCGCGCGGGCGTTCCGCTCTATCTCGCGGTGTGCCTGCGGGACCCGGGTCCGGGCCTGGGCTTTGAGGCGTGGGTCGAGGAACTGGACCCCGGCCACGACCCCGAGGCGGGGGCGCGGACGCTGAACGCGGCCCTGGAACGGCACCTTCGGCGGGCCCCCGGCCAATACCACTGGGCCCACCGGCGCTACAAGTTGCGCCCGCCGGGGGCGCGGCCGGGGCCCGACCAACCCTTCTACGCCCGCTACGCCACCCCGCCGGCGGCCTCGCGGGCGGCGCGCAGCGCCGGGCCGCCAGCCGTCTGAAGGGCGCCCGCCCGGGGATTCAGGTCTTCCGGCCCGCCGGTCGATGGGGGGCGCGATGGAGAAGAGCCCCTTCGCCCGCCGCCCCGCCGGCACCCTGCTCCTCATCGGGGCCCTCGCGCTGCTGACGACCGGGGCCGCGCCGCGCGCCCGGGCCGGCGAGGCCGGGGCCGCGCCCGGCTACCACGTCCACATCCCCGAGGGCTGTCGCCCCGCCCCCGCCGCCGAGGCCCGCGCCCTGGCGGTGGAAGTGGAGCGGCTCGCGCCGCACCTTCCGGTGGCGGTGCTGCGCCGGGTCGGGCTGCGGCTGTTCCAGCCCGCGGCCCTGCCCGAGGCCCGCCTCTGGGTCGCCGCCTTCGAGGTCACGGGGGACCCCCACGCGGCGCCGCCCGACGCCCTGGGCCCGGTCCTCGAGCAGGTGTTCGCGCCGGGCGGCGGCGGGGCGCTCGCCGAGGCGGCCCGGCGCCCTGCGAATCCGGCCACCCCCGCCTTCCAGGCGCGGGGGCGGCGGGAGGCCGACGGCGAAAGCCGCGAGGTGCGCCTGGCGGCCGTCGGCGCGCCCGGCGTCCTGGTGCTGGTGGGCCTTGACGCCCCCGTCGTCGGGCTGGCCGAGGTGGAGGCGACCTGGCAGGTGCTCCTGGGTTCGCTGCGGGTCGGGACCGACCCCGGCCCCTCGGCCGCGGGCGGTCCGCCAACCGCGCTGCTCCTGGGCGCCGGCGCGCTGGTGCTCCTGGTCCTCGGCGCCTTCCTCCGGGTCCGGGGCCGCCGGACGCTGGGGCCGCTCGTACTCCTTCGCGACGCGCCCGCAGGGCTCCTCCCGCCCGCCCCCATCCTCCCCCCC
>JAPKHB010000212.1 GCA_026647295.1 Planctomycetota bacterium
GCCGTGGCACCGCCGCGGGGCGCGGGGTAGGCTCCCGCCCCATGCTCGGCTTCAACTCGACCGCCGGCGGACTGCCGGAATCCGAGACGCTGGCGATCACGGCCGCCGCGCGCCGGCTCCGGGCCCGCGGTGTCCAGGTGGCGCCGTTCGCCGCGGGCGAGCCGGACTTCCCCACGCCCGAGTTCGTGCGCGCGGCCGCGGAGCGCGCGATGGCCGAGGGCCGCACGCGCTACGGGCCCGCGGCCGGGATGCCCGAGTTGCGAGCCGCCGTAGCCGCGGAGTTCGCGCGGGCCGGACTCGCCGGGGCGGCGCCCGAGGACACGATCGTGAGCATGGGGGCCAAGGGCGTGCTGTACCTCGCCCTGCAGGTGCTGCTCACCCCGGGCGACGAGGTCCTGATCCCCGCGCCCTGCTGGCTCTCCTACCGCCAGATGGTCCAGGCCGCGGGGGGGCGCTGCGTGTTCGTCCCGACGCGGCCCGAGGACGGCTACCGGATCGACCCCGAACGGGTGCGGGCGGCCGTCACGCGGCGCACGCGCGTGTTGATCCTCAACTCGCCCGGCAACCCCACCGGGGCGGTCCAGCCCGACGAGGTGCAGGCGGCCCTGGGCGCGCTGGCGGTGGCCCATCGGCTCGCGGTCATCAGCGACGAGATCTACGAGCACATGGTCTACGCGCCCGCCCGCTTCCGTTCGTTCGCGGCCCTGGCGCCGGAGGCGCGCGACCTCACGCTGCTGGTGAACGGGGTGTCCAAGGCCTACGCCATGACCGGGTGGCGGATCGGGTACGGAGCCGGCCCGCGCGAGTGGGTCGAACGGATGATCCGCCTGCAGAGCCACGCCTTCAGCGGCCCGCCCGAGATCATGCAGGCCGCGGCGCTCGCCGCGCTCACGGGGCCCGTTGACGCGCTCGCCAGGATGCAGGCGGCCTTCGCCCGCCGCCGGGCCCGCATGCACGCCGGGCTCGCCCGCATCCCCGGGCTGTCCACGCCGCTGCCCGACGGCGCCTTCTACATGCTGCCGGACGTCGGCCCGTACCTCACCGCCCGCTGCGACGGCGAACCGGTGGGCTCGCCCCAGCGCCTGGCCGCGCTCCTGCTCGAGCGCGCCCACGCCGCGGTGGTCCCGGGCGAGGCCTTCGAGGCGCCGACCTGCCTGCGCTTCTCCTACGCGTGCAGCGAAGCCGAGATCGAAACCGGCCTCGGCCGCGTGGCCGGCTTCCTGGCCTCGCTGCACCCCTGAAATGCACGTACGGAGCCAGGCTCCGGTGCATCAATCGAGGGCCTTCCTCCCGGTCCGCCGGCGCCGCGGCCGGGCAGCTCCGCCAGCCGGCCCTACGCTCCCAGCGCCTCCAGCACGATGTCGCCGATCTCGTCGGTGCGGTGGGCGCCGGCTCCGAGGCTGCGGATGCGGCCGGTCTCCAGCACCGACTTCACCGCCCCGCCGATGCGCTCGGCGGCCGGCGCCTCGCCGAGGTGGTCGAGCAGCATGCGCACCGCCTCGATGGTGGCCAACGGATTGGCGCTGTTGCGGCCCCGGTACTTGGGGGCGGAGCCGTGGATCGGCTCGAACATGCTCACGCGGCCGGGGTGGATGTTGCCGCTGGCCGCGATGCCCATGCCGCCCTGCACCATGGCGCCCAGGTCGGTGAGGATGTCCCCGAAGAGGTTGGGCGTCACGACGACGTCGAACCACTCGGGGTTCTTCACCATCCACATGCAGGCCGCGTCGATGTAGGCGTGGTCCGTGGCGACCTGCGGGAACCCGGCGGCCACCTCCGCGAACACCCGGGTCCAGATGTCCTGGGCGCGGATCGCGTTGGCCTTGTCCACGAGGGTCACCTTGGGCGCCCCGCCCTTGTTGCGCCGGGCCGCCAGCTCGAAGGCGTAGCGGATGACCCGTTCGACCCCATTGCGCGTGTAGATCATCTCCGCCACCGCGACCTCGTGGGGCGTGCCCTTGCGGTGGATCCCCCCGAGGCCCGCGTAGGCGTCCTCGGTGTTCTCGCGCACCACCACCAGGTCCACGTCCTCCGGCCCCTTGCCCTTGATCGGGCACAGATCGGCGTGGTAGAGGCGGATCGGCCGCAGGTTCACGTAGAGGTCGAAGGTCTGGCGGATGCCCCAGATGATCTTGCGCTCGAGGTAGCCCGTCTCCACGCGCGGATCGCCGATGGCCCCGAGCAGGATGGCGTCCATGCCGGCCATTGCCTCGAAGGCGGCCGCGGGCATGTCCTCGCCGGTGGCGAGGTAGTGGTCCGCGCCGTAGGGGTAACGCACCGTCTGGACGTCGAAGCCCCCGCGGCGGGCAACGGCTTCGAGCACGCGCAGGCCCTGGGCGACGACTTCCTCGCCGATCCCGTCTCCGGGCAGCACGGCGATGCGATGGGTCCTCATCGGGCGACCGTCCCTTCCCCCGCCGCGGCGGGGGCGCCAATGGAACACGGAAGCCGGCGGAAGGCTACGAAGGCGACGAGGGCCGCGCGGCCCCCCCCCGGCCCCGCGGGCGCAGGCGCAGGACCCGGTCCAGCGCCCGCTCCAGGTCGCCGACCGCCCAGGGCTTGGGCAGGACGGCGGAGAGCCCGGCGGCCAGTTCCGGGTGGACCAGGCCCTCCTCGACGTTGCCCGACGAGAGGATGACCGGCAGGTCGGGCTTGAGCGCCCGGGCGCGGCGGAACACCTCGAGCCCGGAACGCCGCGGCAGCACGAGGTCGAGCAGCAGCACGTCGAAGCGGTCGGCGCCCGCCTCGAGCGCATCGAGGGCGGCCTCCCCGTCGCCCACGATCTCGTGGCCGTGGCCCAGCAGGTCGAGCGCCTGGCGCAGAACCTCCTGGATCGCCGGCTCGTCCTCCACGACCAGGATCCGCGCGCGCCCCCCCGGGGCGGGAAGGCCGGCGGGGCGGGCGCCCGCGGCCGGGCCGGGGGCAGGGGACGCGGCCTCGCCGAGCGGAACGGGCAGCATCAGGTGCACGCTGGTGCCGCCGCCCGGGCGGGCGCCCACCTCGAGGAGCCCGCCGTGGGCCCGTGCGATGGTGAAGGCCACGAAGAGGCCGAGGCCCTCGTGCTCCTGCCGCGGGCGGGTCGAGAAGAAGGGCTCGAAGACGCGCTCCCGCAGGTCCTCCGGGATGCCCGGGCCGTTGTCCTCGACGCTGATGCGCACGCTGCGCCGGCGCGGCTCGCCCGGCCGGTAGGCGCCCTCGTCCGCGCGCCCCTCGATGCGCACGAGCCCCCCGTCGGGCGCGGCCTCCAGGGCGTTGGTCGCAATCTGGTCGAGGCAGCGGGCCAGTTCGGTGGCGTCGCCGAAGATCTCCGGCAGGTCCGGCGCCACGTCGGACTCCACGCGCACGCCGCGCGCAGCGCGCGCGCGGGCCCGTTCGACCACGCCCTCCAGCAGGGCCGTGGGCTCGACGGGCTCGCGGGCCAGCACGCGCATCGGCGAGAAGTCGCGCAAACGGCCGGTGAGGGCGGCCGCGCGGCGGCAGGCCTCCTCGATCTGGGCCGCCATCCGCGCGGTGGCCACGGCGTCGGGCGTCGTAAGGCGCAGCAGCGAGGCGTAGCCGAGGATCACCCCCACGAGGTTGTTGAAGTCGTGGGCGACCCCGGCCGCGAGCGTGCCCAGGGCCTCGATGCGGCGCGAGCGCGCGAGCTGCACCTGCGCCTGGCGGGTCTCGATCAGCGCCGTGCCCAGCGCGAGGAAGCGCTCGGCCAGGCGCAGCGAGCCCAAGGCGTCCGGATGGGGCGCGTGTCCGTCCAGCGGTTCGTCCAGCGACAGCACGCCGCAGTCCCGGCCGTCGCGGCCGGTCATCAGCAGGAAGAGGCGGTCGTCCTCGTGCCAGCTGTGCAGCCCGGCGTCGGGCCGGGACGGCCGGAAGGCCTGCCCGCGCTTGAGGTCCACGGTGTGCGGCACGTAGGCGATCGACGTGCCCGGGAACGCCAGTTCGCGGATGCGCCGGCGCTTGGCCGCGGTCCCCTCCACCGTCGTGCCGCGCTGTGAGTCCAGGAAGGCCTCGACCTCGCCGGGGGCGAGGTTGTAGTGCCCGAGGTGCGGACCGTCCTCCAGGTGCACCGTCAGCACGCCGACCCGGTAGCCGGCCAGGCGGGTGCAGGTCTCGGTGACCTGTTGGATCAGTTCCTCCATGTCCCCGGCGGAGGTGAGGCTCTCCATGGCGGCGATCACGCGGCGCGTGGCCTCGCGGCCGCGCTCCTCGGCGCGGGCCACGGCGTCCAGCCCGGCGAGCGCACGCCGCGCGAAGGCGAGCAGGCCGGCGAGCCGGGGGGCGTCGCGGGGCGTCGGGCGCCGGCCCGACCGGGGGGCCGCCAGGTCCACGCACCCCAGGCTGGCCCCGTCCGTGGCGTGCGGGACGAGGAGGAGTTCGTCACCGGCCTCCCAGCGCTCCCCGGGCGCGCCCGACCCCGCCGGGCTCGCCAGGTGGACCCAGTCCGCCGCCGGCCGCGCCTCGCAGGGAACGAAGCACACGTCGAGCCCCGGGGCCAGCCGGTGGTGGGCAAGGACCCAGGCGCGGTTGCGGTCGCGCTCGGCCGGGCCGACGCGCGGTTGGGCGCCGCGCAGCCGGGCGCGCTCCGCCGGGGGCAGACCGGCGGCGCCGAAGGCAGGCCCCGTGGGCAGCACACGCACGGCCGCGACCCGCTCGAAGTCGCCCCGCGCCTCAAGGACGCCGCAGAGCCGGTCGAGCGTCTCGTCGGGCGTCGGGGCCGCGGCCACGTGCTCCAGGTCGGCGAGCACCTCGGCGACCGATGCCCAGGGCCCGCGGGGCGCGGCGTCTCCGCTCACGGAACGGCCGCCTCGCGCGCCGCCGCGAGTTCGCCCTGGCGCCAGGCCGCGATGCGCCCGAGCACGGCCGAGGCGGCCACCGTGTAGGGCGAGGCGAGGTAGAGGCGCCCGGGCCCGGAGCGGCCCTTGAAGTTGCGGTTGATCGCGGAGACGGTCACCTGGTCCGGGCGGTCGCTCACGCCCGGGCCGCAGCCGATGCAGGCCCCGCAGCCCGGGGCGATCACGGTGACGCCGGTGTCGCGGAACAGGTCCAGGTAGCCCCGCGCCCGGGCGTAGCGCGCCACCGACTCGCTGCCGAACTGGATGTAGAAGCGCACGCCCGGGGCCACGCCCAGCCCGGCGGCGCGGGCCTCGGCCATCACGGCCGCGTACATGTCCAGGTCGTCGCGCTTGCCCGCGGTGCACGAACCCCCGTAGGCGATGTCGATGGGGACCTCTCCCAGGGCGGAGACCGCGAGGCCGTTGGTCGGGTCGGAGGGGACGCCTCGGTCGGGGTCGCCGGGGGTCGCGACCATCGGTTCGATGGCGCCCAGGTCGATCGCGTGTACGCCCCCGTCGTACCCGGCCCCCGGGTCGGGGGCCACGACGCGGACGCGGCGCCGGGCGTCGGCCTCCGGGCCGTCCCGGCGCTGGGCGGCGATCCACTCCAGGGTCCGCTCGTCGGCCTCGCAGATGCCGGCCCGCGCGCTGCACTCGGTGGCCATGTTGGCCAGGGTGGCCCGCTCGTCCATGCTCAAGCCCGCGAGGCCCGGGCCGCCGAACTCCATGATGCGGTTCAGCGTGTGCTGGGGCCGCGCATGGTGCAAGAGGATGTAGAGCATCACATCCTTGGCGGTCACGCCGGGGCGCAGGGCCCCCGTGAGTTCGAAGCGGATGCTCTCGGGCACCTGCACCAGCGTGAACCCGCTGTGGAGGAGCGCCGCGTATTCGGTCGCCCCCACGCCGTAGGCCAGCGCATTGTTCCCCCCGCCCATGCAGGTGTGGCTGTCCGTCGCCTGGATCAGGTCACCCGGGTCGATGAAGTCTTCGCGGGCCACCTGGTGGCAGATGCCCGGGCTCACCCCGTCGCGCGCGCTGTAGTCCCGCACCCCGGTGTGCGCCTGGAACGCGCGCTGCAGCGCCCGCAGGGTCTGGATCTGGGCGAGGTACGGGCGCATCTTGGGGACGTCGTCGGCGTAGATCAGGTGGTCCTCGAAGACGGCGAACTTCTCGGGGTTCGGGATCTGGTAGTCGGGGCCGAACTCCTCTTCGAGGAACACGTGGACCTGGGCGGTGGTGAACTCGTGGCTGTAGCCGCCGTCGACGCGGGCGACGACGGCGTCGCCCGGCTTGACGAACGGCGGGACGTCCCCGACCAGGTGGCGGGCGATCACCTTCTCGCCCATCGTCATGGGCCGGGGGCCGGTGATGGGCGCGGGCACCGCCACGCGCCCCTCGCGCACGGCCTGGCCGAAGGCGAACAACCCGCCCGCGCGGATGATCTCCCGCGTGATGGGGTCGTGGCCCGCGAGGAACTCCTCCAGGGGGATCCCCTCGCCGGCCTCGAGCCGCCGCAGCATGGCGTGGTCGGCCATCAGCACGCCCTGGTTGATGAGGTTGCGGGCGTGGATGGGCGCGAACGAGGCGGCCACCGAGATCCGGATGCCGGCCCACTTCTCGGCCTGGACCGCGGTCTCGCGCGACGAACCCACGCCCTTGCGGTAGCCCGCGACGATGACCTCGAAGTTCCCGTTGCGCAGGGCGTCCGTCTCGAACACGCGCTGCTCGTGGTGCACCAGGCCGGCGTAGGCGTCACGCGCCAGGTCCTCGGGCCGGTGGCGGAAGCACACCCAGGCCGGGGTCATGACGTCGGTGTTGATGTCGTCGAGCAGGTCGGCCACGTCGAGGTCGGCCATGCGCAGGTCCAGCGCGCCGGCGAGTTGGCGCCGGATGAGCGCGGGGTCCTTGGTGAGGTAAAGGACCCGCTTGCCCGGGGTGAGGGTGATGCGCGCGGGCGGCGGTCCG